>JACROQ010000071.1 GCA_016214375.1 Nitrospirota bacterium
AATATGCAGCCCGAGTGTCCCAAAGCCGTGAGGCGAGGGTGGTTTCTATGAAGCCATGAACAACACTCGGGCTTGTTTATTTTCAGGCCCTTAACATGGAGGGTGATACAATGGGTGTGCCGAGCAAAGCGTATTAGTTCTTGCTGGTGCAAGTCCAGCTTGGGCAAAGGTTAACCACCAGTCCAACACTTAATCCCCCATGCAATTGGGTAACTGGTTGTATGGAGCGGGAGGCGGGAGGTATCGAGCCGCAACGTAAGTGAAGGGATTGAGCCCCGAAATAATCATCGTGTCGGAGGCCGATACTGTTCATTAAGGAGCAGGCAGCATTCTTGTAATCGTTAAGGTGAGATTACGAGAACCCGACGGGGTCTAAGACCGCAGCGAGATACCATAAGGAACTGATATGAACTCGGGAGAGCCAGAGAGAGTGCCTGATTTTGCAATTGCACACAAGCCATAAAAGGCAAGGTGTAATTGGCTTTCTGGCAGTCGGACTAACCCATAGTAGCGGAGAAGCTTCTGTAATGGAAGTGGAGCGAAGGGGTTAGCGGTAATGCGAAGTGTGATAGGGGAACATCTTCTGTACACGGGGGCAGGTAAGGGATGGAAACGAGACTATTACACAGAACTAACAAACCGATGGAGGGAAATCCATCAGACAAATGGACATCATTGATGCATCATTTACTGAAAGGGGAATTTCTCAAAGAATGCTTTCAACGGCTAAAGAGGGACGCAGCCGCTGGAGTAGATGGAGTAACAGTCAAGGAGTATGAAGCGAACCTTGAAGACAACATCAAGGATTTAGTAACAAGGATGAAAGCATGGAAGTATCGTCCCCAAACAGTAAGGCGGGTATATATACCAAAAGGAGATGGCAGCAAGAGACCTTTAGGGATACCAGCGGTAGAGGACAAGATAGTTCAGATGGGGATGAAGCAAATCCTTGAAGAAGTCTTTGAAGGTGAGTTTCTGGATGTATCTTATGGATTTCGTCCTAACAGAAGTTGCCATGATGCGCTTGATGCGTTAGATAAGTGCATTATGACAAAACCAATCAACTATGTAGTGGATATGGACATTGAGAAATTCTTTGACACAGTAGACCACAAGTGGCTAATAGAGGCCGTAGAACAGAGAATATCGGATAAGAACATCTTGAGGCTGATAGTGAGATTTCTCAAGGCAGGCGTAATGGAAGAAGGCAAATACAGGGAGACGGATAAAGGAACGCCACAGGGCGGTATAATCAGTCCCATATTAGCCAACATCTATTTACATTACATATTGGACAAATGGTTTCAGGAGAAGGTCAAACCCCAGCTTAAAGGATATGCCCAGATGATAAGGTATGCAGATGACTGTGCGCCACGGGAGCAAAGGAGGGTTGCATGAAGCCATAATCAAGTAACTTAAATTTGTGTGCAACTATGTAAGAGATGGAGGCAGGCCCTTCGGAGCCGCCTTGCAGGAGGAGGCTTCAAACCACTCTAAGCTGCTGTAGTCAAAAGCTATGGTAGTGAGCGTTAGAGAAAAGGTGTCTTATAAGACATCAGGTGAGGATCAAGGAGATGAAGCGATTGAACCACTGCGGAAGTGTCGAAAGCGTATAGACGAGATCAAAACCGGGGAGGAGTCGTTAACTCGGGATAAACTTGGCGGGTACCTGCTTATTGGCCAAGTGGTCTTCGGCATAGAGGTGGCATGAACTTGATTCAGGCTCTTATATGGAACGTGGGAACCTGAACTTTGATGTTAAGGGAGCGATCCAAGTGGCAGACCCATCAGGATCAGAGTACCAATGCAAGGTTCAGGGGCGGATTGACCTGTAGTAGTGATGAAGTTGGCGAAAGCCAATGGAGCGAAGGGGTCGAGTTATCCAGTTTTACAAATGAGTCAACCAGAAATTGGGGAGGAACTGATTGAGTAAAACAAAACCATTTAGTATTTCCAAGAAAAGCGTTATGGCCGCTTGGGAAAGGGTAAAGGCTAATAAAGGTTCCTATGGAGTTGATGAAGAATCAATCCAAGAATTTGAAAAGAACCTAAAGGACAATCTCTATAAAATATGGAATAGGATGTCGTCAGGAGCGTATTTCCCACCGCCAGTAAAGGCAGTGGAGATACCTAAGTCTGATGGCCGCACTCGTTTATTGGGTATACCAACTGTTTCGGATCGAGTGGCTCAGGCAGTTGCAAAACTGCATTTGGAGCCAATAGTAGAACCGAAATTCCATGAAGACTCCTATGGATACCGTCCAGGGAAGTCAGCATTGGATGCGGTAGGGGTAGCAAGAAAGCGTTGCTGGCGTCAGGACTGGGTGATTGATTTGGACATCAAGGGATTCTTTGATAATCTGGATCATGATCTTATGATGAAGGCGATTCGATTCCATACAGAAGAGAAGTGGATTCATCTGTATGTGGAAAGGTGGCTCAAAGCACCTCTTCAACAAAAGGATGGGCAGCTTGTCGAAAGAGAGAAAGGCACTCCGCAGGGAGGCGTAGTTAGTCCGTTATTGGCCAATATATTCATGCATCATGCCTTTGATGAATGGATGGAGAGACACTTTTCTTATGTGAAGTTCGAGAGATTTGCGGATGATGGGGTGGTACACTGCCAATCACTGAAGCAGGCGGAGAAGGTAATGGAAGCTATCAAAAAGCGTTTAAATGAGTGTGGCCTTGAATTGCATCCGGAGAAGACAAAGATAGTGTACTGCAAGGATGTTGCTCGAAAAGGGTCACACGAGCATGAAGGTTTTGACTTTCTGGGTTACTCATTTCGGTCCCGACTGTCAATGAGCAAGCATGGCAAAACGTTTGTCAACTTTACACCTGCAATCAGCAACAAGGCTGCAAACAGAATCCGCAAAGAAATTCGAAGCTGGAGAATTCATCTTCGAAGCGACAAGAATCTCACAGACCTTGCGAGGATGTTTAATGTTGTTGTACAAGGATGGGTTAACTATTACGGGCGTTATTATAAATCTGCCATGTATCCATTTTTGAGGAACATTGAAAGAAATCTGATTCGCTGGGCAACGAGGAAATACAAAAGGCTTAGGGGCCACAAAAGGAGGGCGAGGTATTGGTTGGGCCAGATTTGTCGGCGAGAACCAAACTTATTTGCTCACTGGAAGCTGGGTCTTGGGTCACCGGTTGGATAATGGGAGCTGTATGAGCGGAGACGTTCACGTACAGTTCTGAGAGCGCCTGTGGGGGAAGTTCCCTCGGGCGACTCACCTTACGGTATGCTTTCAGAGTGCAAAAGAGGCTGATGAATTCAGCAAGGCATTAAAAGAGAGGCTCGGAAAATATGGGCTGAAGATAGCAGAGGACAAGTCAAAGACAATAGAATTTGGACGATATGCATGGCAGAGGGCAAAGCAGCAAGGGGCTAAACTCAGGACATTTGACTTTCTTGGATTTACCCACTATAGCGACAAGACGAGGAATGGGAAATTCAAATTAGGGCGGAAAACGAGTAAGAAGAAGTATATCCAAAAGGCAAAGGCAATGAATGAATGGATGAAGAAGGTAAGGAATTTGAGGCCGTTAAAAGAGTGGTGGGAGGTAATAAAGGTAAAGCTGACAGGACATTACCGCTACTATGGGATAAGTGGAAACATGCGGGCGATGAGGGAGTTCTACACAGAGACATCAAAACTTGCATACAAATGGATAAACAGGCGTTCTCAGAAGAGGAGTTACACTTATACCCAATACTGTCTCTTTAAAGAACACAATCCATTGCCAGTGCCGAAGATATATCACCTGACTTATACACTATCAAGGTTTAAAGGGAGCATTACCGAAGAGCCGTGTGTGGGAAATCTGCAAGCACGGTTCTGTGAGGGGCGTTAAGATGCTTTCTATGGTTGAATATTGTGACACTCTCCATATCGAAAGAGGAGAGAAACAGGGAATACAAATAAAACCTAAAGGAGGTATTTGAAATGTCTACTCGACCTAAAACTCACTCTATTTACGCACCATTATTGGCAACCATCGAAGACGTAAAAACAATGACGGCTACGGAAAAATATTTCAAAATAAAACTGGATTCGGGAAGGAACTTGGACCACCTCCCGGGGCAGTTTGTCATGGTGTCAATGCTTG
>JACROQ010000018.1 GCA_016214375.1 Nitrospirota bacterium
AGGACTCGACCGGTGAGGAGATCGTCAGGGTCCTCAGAGAAAAGGCCCTTGAGAATCCGAAGATATCCAAACTCCCGAAACACTTCGTCATAGACCTGATGATCCGGGAAGACAGATGTGTGGGGGCAGTCATGCTCAATGAAGAGAACGGCGAGGTCTGTCCGGTGACGGCAAAGGCCACCATCCTCGCGACCGGAGGAGCAGGACAGATCTATTGGCGGACGTCCAATCCCCCCGGGGCAACCGGCGACGGGACCGCCGCCGCATACAGGAGTGGAGGCGTCCTGGCAGACATGGAGTTTATCCAGTTTCACCCCACGATATTTGCACTCCCGGGAGCACCCGCTTTTCTTATTACAGAGGCCCTGCGGGGCGAGGGGGCCGTGTTAAGGAATATCAGAAAAAAACGCTTCATGCCTGACTATCACCCCCTTGGTGAACTTGCCCCAAGGGATGAGGTCTCAAGGGCAATCGTCAGTGAAATTAAACGAACCGGAGGGGACTATGTCCTGCTCGATGCAACCCCTATAAGGGCTGCCATCCTGAAGGACAGGTTTCCAACAGCCTATACCGCCTGCCTCAGGTATGGCTTGGACATTACGAGAGACCTGGTCCCTGTGAGCCCAGGCGCCCATTTTATGATCGGCGGGGTTGAGACAGACATATGGGGGCGCGCCTCGATCAGGGGACTTTTTGCTGCAGGCGAGGCGGCATCCACAGGGGTCCACGGCGCGAACCGCCTTGCCAGTAACTCTCTCTTAGAGGGGCTTGTATTCGGGGCACGGGCGGGAATGGCTGCGGCGGATTTTGCAAAAGGTCACAGGATACCCTCAGGGAGCAAACTAAGGGCCGCCGATCTCAAGGTTCAAACTCAGCATCACACCTCAGGCTCTCTTAAAACAGCTAAGTTAAACCGTATCCGGGATGAGATTAAAAATACGATGTGGAATCACGTGGGAATCATCCGGTCTGCAACCTCCTTAGAGAAGGCCCTCAAGGAGATTGACCTCCTGGCCTCTTCGATGAACCAATACGGCCAATACAGCAAATTAACGCGCAACGAACTGGAGATCGTCAATATGCTCACTACGGCACGGCTGATCGTATTATCCGCCCTCAAACGGCGGGAGAGTGTGGGGGCGCACTACCGTGAGGACTTCCCCCACTGGGGCGGAAAGAAAAGGCACATCAGGATGCAGGTCTCATAACTTACTGGAGGATATATTTTTGATAGACCTTCTTGACCTTCTTGACATACTGATGGGTAGCAGGGATGGGGGGTATCCCCGTGTGCCGGACCACCCTCATCATCCCGACATGGTAGGCGGCTAAGGCCAGGTCGATATCCCAGTTAAAGGTGTCCAAGAGATATTTCAAATATCTTGTGCCGCCGTCAATATTGGCCTCAGGGTCAAAGGGGTTCGTCACCCCCAGCTCGCCTGCCGTCATCGGCATAAGCTGCATCAGGCCCCTGGCCCCCTTCTCTGAGACTGCCCTGGGGTTAAACTCTGACTCTACTGCTATGACAGCCTTTACAAGGGCGGGATCAAGTCCATACTGGTGCGCCTTTGCCTCGATCAACCTGCCAAAATCCTTCTGACCCCTTTGATCCTTCTGCAGATCCAGACTGTTGACCTTGGGTCTTTCTTCCTTGGGCGGGATGATCATCTTAAATTGTGGATCTGTCGGCACGTTCGTGAAATGGACAGTGCCATTTTCATCCACGTAGGTGTATATCTCTGCCCTGACAGGGAGTGGGATAAGAAAGAGGACTATCAGGGCGCCTATGGCTATCAGGCAGGAAGTGGTGGATAAGCGGCACATTGGGTTGAGATATACCACTCTATGAGATATCCCGTCAAGGATTACTCTCAGAAAGGTAGTACACTTTGTCCATGCGATTTTCCTGTTTTTCCGTGTCACCGATTGCACCTCCTGTGACATATAGGTGGATAGTCCCTGTAGCGTTATCCTTATCGGCGGCCGCCGCATGGTGGAAAAGGGGAGAAGGCATTGTAGTGTAGCTGCTCAGGAGTTCTAAGTCCCCGCTATTATTAATAAAGTAATAGTAGACATGGGGGTAAACCGTGTACCATGGGTAATTGTCATCTCTATCCCTTCCGCCTGACACTATAATGTACCGGCCTGCGGATACCGCGGCATGATCTATCAAGGGAACAGGTAAGGAAGGGGAGGCCAGTGTCCAGCTAAAGGGTATCCCGTCACCGGCGATTTTGGCATAGTAGATCTCTTTGTGAAAGGACTGGGTACCGATAGCGCCGCTGTTGCCACCGATGACGTAGAGGTAGCGCTCCTCGTTCGCAGTCCCCTCGTTGACAGTGCCCGTCACCGCAACATGTTTGCTTAAACCATCCAGGTAAGGAAGGTCCGAGTTGGGATTGTGGATCCATTTCTGAATGCTGCCATCCTGTGGTGATATAGGGCCAATGAATACACTGCGGACATTCTTGGTGGCCTCGGCACTCCACCCCCCTGTGACATAGATGTATCCTGTGCCATTAATATCATGTGCCGTTGCCGAGAGGGCAAAGAGGCCAGCCTTGGCAGGCGGGATAGTCTCTTCAGACGGTGGGAGCGGGGTTGTCTCAACCCAGTCCCCTATCCCCCCATCCGCACTTACCTTCGCATAGTAGACCTTCTCATTTAAGACGGTCTGAAAATTTGCAAGGTCCGGATACGGTGGTTCTTTAAAGATGGGCTGTTCTATCCCCCCCATAATATAGAGATAGTCATTATAGGCGACTAAGGAATGCCCTCTGAGATACTTTGGCATGGGAGTCGTCACCTTAAATGCCCCGATGGAACCATCCGGATTTAAAGGGGCGTAATAGATCTTGTTCGTAAACCCACAGTCGGTAGACCCGTCACAGCTTGAATGTCCCCCGGCTATGTATAGATACCCATTCCAGATCGTAGAGGCATGGTCCCACGTGGGCTTGGGCAAGGTCACCGTAGAGGTCGTCCAGATCTTATTGTTGATAGGGGAGGGAAGGACGGTTACCAGGACATTATCAGTGAGGACTGTGCCATCAGTCATAGTGAGTTTTGCTGTAATGGTCGTACTTCCTGTGGACAGGCCTGTGACCTTCCCAGTCCCGTCCACTGTGGCTACGGACTGGTCTCCGGAGGACCAGGTCACGTTGATATTCGTATAACTGGTTCCGGCTACATCACGGGCGCTCACAGAGAGCTGGCCCGTTGTCCCGGCATCAAGGGCCACTGTCTTCTGGTAGCCTGTGCTGCCGGCCGTTCCACCCGTACTGCTGCTGCCTGTGTCTCCACCAGTCCCGCCACCACTGGCTGTACCGTCCCCTGATGTCCCTGTCCCGCCGGATGACCCACTATTCATCGTAAGCTCGGGAGAGGCTATCTCAATCATGATAACATCACCCGCACCAACCCCATAACTGGAAAAGAGGCCTGTGTCCGTCTGTTTCTTTCTTGAATCGCTGCCACAGCCGGTAAAAAGCAGAATGGGAATGAATGGATATACCAAGAGGTTATAGAAGTTAGGAAATCTCATTGAACCCTATCCGATACTGCTCTGTGCATCAGGGTTTAGTCTCAGGTCAGCAAAGATACCCTTCTTATAATATTTGTATCCCAACCACGCAATCATGCCCGCATTATCCGTACAATATTTGGGCCCTGGAACATACACCTTAATTTTATGTTTCTGTGTCTGCAAGTCCATCTCCTTCCTGAGCAATCTATTACACGCTACCCCGCCGGAGATCACTACCCTGTTTATCCCTGTCTCACAAGCCGCGTTGATCGTCTTTGAGACCAGGATGTCAACAACTGCCTGCTGAAAGCCTGCCGCAATATCCGCCTTTACCCTCTCCTCACCTTTCAGCACATCGGGTATTTCATCAACATGCGAGATAGCATACCTATCCCTAACATAACTTATCACTGCAGTTTTTATGCCACTGAAACTAAAGTCAAACCCCTTTTTCTTCGAGAGGGCCCTCGGAAAGGCTATGGCCTTTGGATCTCCTGAGGCAGCACACCTCTCAATTGCCGGTCCGCCAGGATAGCCAAGACCCAACACCTTGGCAACCTTGTCAAAGGCCTCTCCTGCAGCATCATCAAAGGTGCTTCCGATCAACTGATATCTCCCGATGTCCTCGACGATATAGAGATTCGTATGCCCGCCCGAGACGACCAGCCCTATAAAGGGCCGCTGGACCCTCTTTTCCAGAGAGATTGCCCAGAGATGTCCTTCCAGGTGATTGACGCTGATCAGGGGTATTTTTAATGCATAGGATAGGGACTTCGCAAAGGAGACACCCACGAGCAGGGCGCCAATGAGACCAGGACCAGAGGTAACAGCGATCGCCGTCAGATTGTTCAATGTAATATCCGCCTTTTTTACGGCCTCCTCAGTAATGGGGTATATGACCTCGATATGCCTCCTGCAGGCAAGCTCCGGGACGATCCCACCGTATCTGTTGTGTATCTCCCATTGATAACCGACGATGCCCGACAGGAGATGACGGCCATCCTTTAATACGGCCGCTGCCGTCTCATCACATGATGTCTCTATGCCAAGGATGTAACTCATCAATCCAGCACCTCGGAGACAGGGACAAGCTCAATCCCCTCTCTTTTAAAATCCGCCATCTTTTCTCTGAGGGCCGCTATTGTCCCCGCCCTGGGATGTCCTATGGCCGTAGCCTCCCCATTCTGCTTGGCTATCCTGGTCACCTTATCTACCTGGCCTTTAATGTACTCGATGTCAGGTTTGTTATCAAGAAAGACATCACGCCTGCCGCTGCGGATCCCGATACGCTTTGCCGTCTTATAGGCTACCGAACGCGGCGATGTTTTACTGTCTACGAAGAACAATCCTCTTTTGCGTATCTCTTCAAGGATGATATTCATGACCTCCTGGTTTTCAGTCAGAAGAGACCCCATGTGATTGTTTACTCCCGCAATGTACGGAACCGCCTCTATGTCCTTTGATAACTGTCTGAGGATCTCATCATGTGACATGCGGGTCAATATCGTTCCATTACCGGGATTTTTATCCGGATTACTGGGTTCCATGGGGAGGTGGAGCATGACTTCGTAGTTTAGAGACCTCGCCTCTTTGGCTATACCCGTAGAAAACCTCTGACCAGGGAGGATGGAGAATGTGAGGGGGATGCCAAGATCGACAAATTCCTTGAATATTTTGTTATCATATCCTATGTCATCAATCACGATGGCAACCTTTATCTCGTACACCTGCGGCTCCGGCATCGCCGGTATGGGCTTTTCGATTTGCATTTCAGGCCTTGCAATCTCACGATGATCGATGTCTGGAACTATCTTAGGCTGAGGGGATTGTCTCCCTTGGATCCATAAAAAGATGAGAACAATTGTTGTGAGGGCTAATATCAATAGCCCTATAATGATTTTACCTCTGCGTCGTCTATTCATTATTCATCTGTAATACATAAATAAAAAAGGCTATCAAAACTTATCAGATTTTACATCCCCTGACAAGCTTTGATAGCCTTTTTAAAGGGACACTTCCCATATTTTTCATAAAAATATGGGAAGTGTCCCTCCTTTATACCTCTGCCAGTATCTCTTCTTCAACAAAGCCTGGCTTGTTATCCTTTAAGACGATCTTTATTCTTCTGGATTCTTTAAATCTCCCCTTGATGATCTCCTCGGACAGCGGGTCCTCAATATGCCTCTGGATGGCCCGTCTCATCGGCCGGGCCCCGTATGATGGCTGATACC
>JACROQ010000072.1 GCA_016214375.1 Nitrospirota bacterium
AGGCCTCTTGATGCGGAGGGAGTGCCGACACGGAAGACAACCATCGTGGAAAAGGGTGTTCTCACAAGCTATCTCTTAGACTCATACTCTGCAAGAAAACTGAACCTCGCCTCTACGGGAAACGCCTCACGCAGTCCTGGCGAATCTCCGGTAGCAGCCCCCACCAATTTTTACTTAGCCCCCGGAAATCACTCCTCTTCGGACATTATAAAGTCTGTGGACTCAGCCCTTTATGTCACCGAATTGCTCGGCTTTGGATTTAACCCTATAACCGGAGATTACTCCCGCGGCGCTGTAGGGGTCTGGATAGAGAATGGAGAACTCACATATCCCGTGGAAGAGATTACCATCGCCGGGAATATAAAAGAGATGCTCATGCAGATTGAGATGGTGGGCAATGACCTCGACTTCAGGCAGAAGATCTGCTCGCCAACCATAAAGATCGGCCGGCTGACTATCGCGGGACATTGAAGAGAAGCAAGAAGTCAGAACTCAGAAGTCAGAAGCAAGAAGTAAGATGCCAGAAGTTAGATATTAAAGGCAAATAAGTGCTTAAGAAGAATCGCAGGGAAGATATCCTCAAGGCCGCAATCGGTATATTCTCCCAGAAGGGGTATCACGATACCCGCATATCCGACATCATAAAACCGGCCAATATAGCCCGCGGCACCTTCTATCTCTATTTTGATCATAAGAGGCAGATATTTGACAGTATCCTGAATACCCTTCTTGTAGAGTTAGATCAGTGTATCAAGAATATAGAGGTCGGAAAAGACAGGCCTCACCCCTTAAATCAGTTGCGGGGAAACCTGACCCGGGTATTCACCCTCCTGATAGAAAACCCGGACTTGGGCAGAATCCTGTTACGCCATGCCACCGGTCTTGATGACAGAGTCGCATATACCATAGAGGATGCCCTGAAACTTGGTATTAAGATGGGTCTCATTCGTGAATGTAATCCAAAGATATCATCCTACTGTATCCTTGGGGGTATCAAAGAGGTTATAGAGCATTTCTCTCTGACCAAGAAAGGCACTGCCGAGATAGATGCTATCGTTGAAGAGGTCCTTAATTTTGGCATCCATGGCCTCAAGAATCCGGCCCTGCCATCCTACTTCACGCAAAAAAACAAATAAAATTCCAACTGACAGAAAAATCTCGTCCTGCGGCTACACCTTCTGCGCACATGACCTCGTCAAATAATCAAAACTCATATTAGTCTGGACTGCATTATGCGGTATGAGGATATACCTCCACTGTTTACCGCCGTTTTGAATTGTAAATTCAGTGGCATATTTGCAGTACTGCAATGCCGCCTGCGTTTTTTCCTGAACATCCGAGTCTTCCATAGCGCCCTCTTTCTTGGTCTCAACCATGTAAATAGTATCTTCAGTTTCCACGACAAAGTCAGGGTGGTATTGCTTTGAATTATGCCTCCAGTATATATGAAACTGCCTCTGGGCCGGTCTCATCCATTTTAATACCTCCGCTTCATTTTCCAGGATAATTGCAAAGTCCTTTTCTGTTTTGGAATCGAATTTATAAAGATTATGACAGGCCTTTCTGAATCCACAAAATACCTTGCCTGGAATGGCGCTCGTCGGTGTTATGGTATCGGTATAATGATGGATGCTGTCCTTTGTGTATTTGGAAAGATTGTGTTCTTCGATTCTTGTAAACGGCTTTACAACAGGCTTTTCAAAACCCGGCACCTCACAGTAGAAATGTTCCATTAACTGGGAATAGATATACCGCCCTATTTCTCTCTTATGGTACTGGACGACATTCATAATCTGATCCGCATCCAGCCAGGATCGGAACTTTCCTATGGCCTGCCCCGTCAACTTGAACAACAGGTCCGACTGTTCATCGTAGTTTACCTCTGGGTAGTTCATAAGCTCATTCACAATAATACGCTCCGGGACGTCCGGAATAATTCTGCCCTTACCTATAACAATGTCAACATTATTTTCCTGCTCTCTCAGTTTCCTGATAAGAATCTCCTCTGAGACAGGCTGATAATTCAGATTGTTCGTATCCAGATCAAAGTCTCTAAAGCCCGACCTTATATCATTGGATTGCTGTATGGTTATTCTTGGAATTTCGATGATATTGCTTTTAAACTCATCCACGATCTTTTCATAGACCTTCTCTGCCTCCTTTATCATTTCAGCGGCAAACAACGCCTGCTGCGGCGCGCCTGCCAGCCTTTCCCTGATCTTCTCAATGGCGATCTCCTTGATTTCTTCCTTCTTCAGTTCATTGACGCTGGTCACTTTATAATTCAGCTCCGGCAGCGTTTAGAGAATGGCCTTGTGAACATCGAGGCTTATCTGCGCCCGCTGTTTCTCTTCCGGCCCGGCAATGGAGTCAATTATCTTCTGCTGTTCAGCAATCTGTTTCTCAACCCATGGGACTGAGGTAATGACCTCTCTCGTATGGCTTAATTCTTCCTCATCAATGGTAATGATATTTTCTTTTCTGATGATTGAATCAGGCATGTTAGCAGCGTCAATAATCTCCTGAAACCTGTCATGGGCAACAATTGTAAGCTTGTCAACCTTGTCATGACCTGTCCTCTTACCATAAGGGAGGCGCAGTCCCCTGCCGATCGTCTGTTCTCTCAGAGTAGTTGAAGCCGCCGTCCTCAAAGGAATTATAGTATAGAGATTTGTAACATCCCACCCCTCTTTGAGCATATTCACATGAATAACAATCTCTATCCTGTTGTCAGGGCTTTCCAATGACAGCAGTTGTGCAATGTTCTCGTCTTTCTCATCCCCGCTCTGATTTGAATGGATTTCCATAACCTTATCCGCATAATGCCCCTCGAAGAAAGCGCTTGATACAATAAGCTCTTTCAACCTGCCGGCATGTTCCGTATCTTTGGCAACCACGAGCATAAAAGGTTTCACTACAGGCATTCTGTAATCCCGTGCGAAGATGTCCAATGCAACCTTTGTGTCCTCATGGATCCGGATACCGTCTTCAAGCTTGATCCTGTCCAAATCCTCAGGTGTATACTGCCCAGGATCGAAATCTTTGCGGGTAGCCACTGCCGGTTCTTTAACAAAGCCGTCCCGGATAGCCTTAGCAAGAGAATATTCATACACCACATTCTTAAACTTTACCGCCCCTCCGCTGCGCTCAACCTGCGGGGTTGCCGTAAGCTCCAGACCTAAAACGGGATTCAACTCATTGATAACCTCCATACCCCTGTCTGCACGGTAGTGATGGGACTCATCCATAAGCAGGACAAGGTCATCAAGGCCGGAGAGGTAGTTGAAATACGAGTATCCCAAATATTCCGACAGCCTTTTGATACGAGGGAGCTTCCCGCCCCTCATTTCTGAGTTTATCTTTGAGATATTGAAGACATTAATCCTTATCTCCTGTTCCCTGAAAAGGTCACCAATGGAGTTATAATTATCAACGGTGACAATCACAGGATTGTTGTGGACAAACTCTCCGATTCCCTGAAATACATATTTGGGACAGGTAGTATTCGAAAAATCCTCAATAAGCTTATTGTAGATAGTCAGGTTCGGGGCAAGGACAAAGAAGTTTCTAAAACCTTTTGCAAGATAGAGATAAGCGATAAATGCCCCCATCAGCCGTGTCTTGCCGACACCGGTTGCCAGTGCAAAACAGATTGAAGGGAAGTCCCTTTCAAAATCCGTGCATATAGGATAGGCGCTCCTGACCTTTTCAAGCTCAGCAGATAAATCACAATTTTTCTGAAGGACTAAACTGTCCATGAGCCCTGCCAGTATATTCTGACTGTCCTCCTGTGGTGGCCGAAGGCTCAGGCGGTGTTTAATGGTGCTGGCAATGCGGTTCATTTACTTATTACCACCTTTATTACCCTCTTTTAGTGGTAATACCTTTT
>JACROQ010000073.1 GCA_016214375.1 Nitrospirota bacterium
CATATTCCCTGAGGTTATCTAATTTCCCACTCGCCTTTTCTTTAAAAGTCATCTCCGGATAAATCCTCCGGATGCTATTTTCTGCAGTGTCAGCTCTGCATGTCTTTTATCATAGTATCTCCTGTCAAGATACCTCGACAGGATATCTACCTCCAGATCAACTTTCGTGGATTTGTCACTGCAGAATATTAATTTTCCATGCCGGATGATTTCATAGGACAGATGTACCGGTGAATCGTTTAATATGACAAGGTCAACTGTTCTGCTCATAACAGCTGACAGATCATTTGAGAGTCTGAGTCTCAGATCAAAACGTTCAGCCTTGTTAACACCTTCATGGACAAATACGGCGATATCTATATCACTCAGCAAACCAGATGTGCCTTTTGCCTCAGAGCCAAAAATATAGGCGGTCACAACAGGATACTTTTTAATGCAGTCCTCTATCTTTTTAATATCATTTTCATTCATAGGGGACATTATAGCAATATGATTTTTGAAAATAAACTAGCAGGCTGCTGAAAAAGTCTGCCAAACTGTCATTCTGAGGAGCCGAAGGCGACGAAGAATCTGATAACTCTTTGTTTCTCTTGGGAGTCAGATCCTTCGCTTCGCTCAGGATGACAGGCAGAAAGACTTTTTCAGTAGCCTGCTAAAGCAACCCGCATATCCGTCGGTCTGGATATAGCCGCAAAGCTGCTACTTTGGATATTCCTCCGCAGGCTTTACATACTTCGTGACGGTCGCATAGGTATTGACCACGTTTAATTTCTTAAACAGGAAGTCCAGCTTCTCTTCAAGCTCCTGTCCGATGGTCTTCTTTACAGGCTCCGGGAGTGTCCAGAATCGCTCTTTGAAAGGTCCGAACCCCTTCTTCCGGGTCTTGTAGATAAACTGCTCATCGGATTCGCCCTGTTTTTTCTCGTCGGCACACTTCTCCCTGAGATGACTGTATATATCTTCCCTGAAATCTGCCGGAAAGATCTTGCTGTCATAGGTCATGTTCTGGAAGCCGGTGGCAAGATGCACCTCGGCGGTCCCTGTCTCCGGAAATCTATGGAAGGCATCACCCGGTAAAGTTGAGGCGCCGTGCTGGACTGCGCCTGAGAGGCCGTATTCCTGCCGCGCTGCCGTGGACATCTTCTCCAGCGTATCAAAATCGAGTTTTACCTTTGCGATCGTCCCGTCCGGGAGGGGAACGCCTCCGTGAGTTGTCCCTGTCTGGACACTGATCTTGCTGATCCCTTGTAAATGTTTCCCCCTGGCGGCCAGCACCTCCCGGTAACCGTTCATAAAGACACGGAGTTCCCCGACCGTGCTGTTCTGCCCGCCTTTCCCCCTGGTGGCCAGCGCCTCCCGGTAACCGTTCATAAAGGCACGGAGTTCCCCGACCGTGCTGTTCTGTCCGCCAACCTCACCGATCTCACCCCCCACCGAGATCGTCACTCCTTTGGGTTCCATCTGCCGGATGTAGGCAGTGAGCTCTGCGGCAAGCTCGAAGTTAAGCCTCTGCTGTTCCTTGATATCAGGTTTTGAAAGATCAACGAGCGTAGAGGTGTCAATGTCAATGTTGTAGAATCCGGCCGCTATCGCCTCTTTGATGAGGTCCTTCAGACCTGCCACCTCCTTAGCCGGGTCCTGCTGGTATTTTTTGGCATTGGCCTGGAAGTGGTCACCCTGGATAAACAGGGGACCCTTGTATCCCTCTTTCACGGCCGCGGCGATGATGACCACCGCATATTCATCCGGTGATTGTCCCGTATACCCGATCTCAGACTTGGCGATCTCAAATATGAAGGCGCCGGAGTTGTTCTTCTTTGCCGCCCGGATGACGGCCCTTGCCACATCATAGGTAAGGCCGCGGATGTTGATGGCAGGGACGGTAAAGCCGCCGGCCTCGCCGCGTCCCATGGCATCATAGAGCCCCTGGATAGAGGCGGATCCGGCGCCGAGTTCATGGGCAAGGGCCCTGATGAGCCACCTTATCTTATTCCTGAGCTCTGTATCTTTGTTGAAGACCGCGTTAAAGACCAGTTTGTCAATCAGGTCACTGCGGACACTCGTTTCATTGAATACC
Organism: Nitrospirota bacterium; assembly: GCA_016214375.1. GTDB lineage: Bacteria > Nitrospirota > 9FT-COMBO-42-15 > HDB-SIOI813 > HDB-SIOI813 > JACRHF01. The sequence continues at coordinate 2,078 of JACROQ010000073.1, forward strand.
CTGACCCTGTTGTCTTTGATCTCAGCAATACCTTTCATTGAATCCACTACTTCCTGCATCGTTTTGTAGCCCATGGTTCACCCCCTAATTCCCCCCTTGCCCCCTTTTCGGGACAGAATTCAATTCTGTCCCCACTGGGATGAAGGGATTGTCTCAAATTTCTATAGGTTATAAGTTCTCAAGATTTATCTCTGATAACTCCCTGACCACCTTATCCGCCAAAGTCAGCCTGTCATGGCTGTAGGTATTCGTGACGGCCACACACAACATCCCTGCGGCCTTCGCAGCCTCAATGCCGGCTATCGAATCCTCAATTACCAGACACTCATCCTTTTTTATCCTCTCCCCTCCGATCCCGTTTAATCGCTCAAGGGCCTTGTTAAAACACTCCGGATTGGGTTTTCCCTCGCTCACATCCTCTGCACTCACGATGACGCTGAAGGCAGAATGTATACCGGCGCTCTCTAAGACAAACTCGATCTCATGCCGGAGGGCGCCTGAGGCTATGGCAAGGAGATAATCCTTCCTGGATGAGCCAACAAGCTCAACGACCCCCGGGTATATGAACAGGCCGTTTTTGATGTACTCCATCAGGTAGTTCGTCTTTTTTTGGATAAGGGATTGGATAAGCTGGGGCGCTGTCCCGATTCCATTGGACTTGAGGATGGTTGTAAAGCATCCCTTGTCGTCCATGCCGAGATAGACTTCATAATACTCTCTGGCATCCAGGGTGATCCCCATCTCTGACAGGACTTTCTGAAACATCTTCAGGTGTACAGGCTCGCTGTCTGTGATAACCCCATCAAAATCAAAGATAATGGCCCTGATCATGACAACGGCAATATACCATGAAGCAGAGCCCTATTGCAATATTAGAAAAGAGGGATTGTTTGGAGAACAAAATAGCTATTTACAGAAAGGCCAGCATTTTGTATTATTTGTAGGTTGCCGTAAACTCTGCACAAGGAGGGAATAATGCTCCAAGAATCTTTCATAGAAAAGGTCCTGGTGGTGGAGGACGACCGGACCGTCAGGGACTATCTTTATGACCTCCTCCGCATAAAGGGCTACAAGGTCAAGACGGTTTCATCCGGGGGAGAGGCGCTTCATCTGCTCTCTGAGGAATATTTCCCTGTGATCATTACTGACCTCCTCCTCCCTGACATCCTGGGAATAGAGATCTTAAGCTATCTGCAGAAACAAGATCTCCATACCGCTGTCCTGATCATCACGGCCCACAAGTCCGTAGACTCCGTGATCGATGCCCTTCGCCGCGGGGCCTATGACTATATCACGAAACCCTTTACATCACAGGTGTTGCTCAATCGTGTGGCCAGGGCGATGGAGAAGATCCGGCTGGAGGAGATGGCCAGGGGCCTTTCATCAAAGATCATTTATACGACGGAGGAGGAACGGCAGCGGATTTCCCGTGAGATCCATGATGCCATCGGCCAGGCTCTGACCATCATAAAATTGACATTAAAGGCTATCAAAAATAAATATGAACACGTCAGGGACCTTCCAGGAGAGATTGAAGGGTTGGCTGCCTATGTGGAAGAGACGATGGAGGAGGTCTCCAGGATATCGAAGGATTTGAGCCCCTCCTATGTGAGTGAGGTTGGATTCCCGAAGGCGCTGCACCTCTATATCGAGACCTTTTCAAAGAAGACCGGGATACACGTCCGGTCATTTTTTCCTGAGGGCCTTTTCTTTCAGAGCCCTCAGCAGGAAACATATCTCTACCGGATTACACAGGAGGCCCTGAACAACATTGCCAAGCACTCAGGTGCAACAGAGGTAGAGATCCATCTTACCTTTATGAATAACCAGATCCTCTTCTCCATTGCAGATAACGGAAAGGGGTTCAACGGGGCGCCGGAAGGACAAAAGGGGGGGCTGGGTCTTTTGGGGATAAGGGAAAGGATTGCTGCACTGGGCGGAAACATCTGTGTAGAATCCGTTCCAAATCAGGGAACCACTATCAGAATGGAGGTGCCTTATGATTCAACAAAATCCTTCAAGTCCTAAAGAAACGCCCGGCAAGAGTATCAGCATCCTGGTTGTCGATGACCATACCCTGTTTCGTCAGGGATTACGGCGCCTGTTTGAATCAGAGGAAGGTTTCACAATCATCGGCGAGGCTGCGGATGGAGAAGAGGCCATCCGGCTGGCCAGGACCCTCCGGCCCGATATCATCTTAATGGACCTGTCAATGCCCAATCTGAACGGGACAGAGGCCACATCAAAGATCAAACGCATCCTTCCGGAAACGGATATCCTCCTTCTGACCATGCATGACACCCCTTTTATGCAGGAAGAGGGCCTGCGTATGGGGGCTTCAGGGTATGTGCTGAAAAGATCTGCTGACCGTGAGCTGTTTGAGGCCATACGGAGGGTGCGCTCCGGCCATCCCTATTTTCAATCTCTGTCGAGTAAAGCAATCGGGGTTTCCACTGAGACGCCTTCCTATGAAACCCTCAGCCGTCGTGAGAAGGAGATCCTTGGCATGCTCGCCAATGGGATGACCAATAAAGAAATAGCCCGGCAGTTGTGCATCAGCATCAGTACGGTAGAAACCCATCGTAAGAATATCATGAAGAAGCTGAACATCCACAATCTCAGCGAGATCATCAAATATGCCATGGCCTATGGGATCATACAGCGATAGCGGAAGCCCCTCTGTTGCCCCTGCTACGTGGTATATGCTATAATTTTTTAAATACAACAAGGGGACGTATATTTATTGGGAAACACCAGAGTCAAGATACACCTGAAAGAGAAAACAGACCCGCATACCCTCTTTGGCAGCAGTGATGTTAATCTGAGGATCATCGAAGAGACCTTAGGGATTGGCGTCGTTGCCAGAGGTCATGATGTCACATTGGAAGGCCCTCCCCAGAGCGTCAGGATTGGAGAGAAGGTCATTCATGATCTTGTTTCTCTGATCGAGGAAGGCTACTCCATAAGACCTGATGATGTCGAATACCTCATCAGGCAGTCTACCAAAGACGAAGGCTTTAATTTGGAGGAGGCCTTCGCTGAGGCCGTCTCAATTCCCTCTAAGAAGAAGCTCATACTCCCGAAGTCCCCCATGCAGGCAGAATACATCAAGACCATCAGGAAATATGACATCGTGATAGGGATCGGTCCTGCCGGGACAGGGAAGACCTATTTAGCCATGGGAATGGCTGTCGCGGCGCTGCTGAGGAAAGAGGTCAACCGCATCATACTGGCCAGACCGGCTGTAGAGGCCGGAGAAAAATTGGGGTTCCTGCCCGGCGACATGTACGAGAAGATCAATCCCTACTTAAGGCCCCTCTATGACGCCCTCTATGATATGATGGAGACTGAGAAGGCGAACCGGCTCCTTGAGAGAGGGGACATCGAGATCGCTCCCCTCGCCTTTATGCGCGGCCGGACCCTGAATGATTCCTTTATCATCCTGGATGAGGCACAGAATGCCACCTCAGAACAGATGAAGATGTTTCTGACCCGGTTGGGATTTAATTCCAAGGTCGTGGTTACAGGAGACATTACCCAGATTGACCTCCCGGCAGAAAAGGTCTCCGGTCTTATCGAGATCCAGGATATCCTCACAGAGATACACGGGATAAGGTTTGTCTATTTCACAGAAAAAGATGTCGTCCGGCACAAACTGGTGCAGGATATCGTAAAGGCCTACGAGATATTTACTGCAAAGACTTCAAAGACAAAGAAGACAAAGAGATGATGAGACAGCAGGCCGCAGGGGGGGTCACGATTGAGGTCAGAAACCTGCAAAGGAAACACAAGATAGATCAGGGGCTGATCCGGGATAAATCAAAAGCCATCCTGGCCCTCTGCGGGCTTAAAGATGTGGAGCTGAGCATCCTCATCGTAAACAACCGGAGGATCAGGATCCTTAATAAGAAATACAGGGGAATAGACAAACCGACCGATGTGCTCTCTTTTCCAATGACTCCTATGATGGGGACAGAATTAAATTCTGTCCCCGCTACGCAGCCTCTCCTGCTCGGAGACATCGTCCTGTCCATGGAAAAGATAGAGAGCCAGGCCAGGGAACAGGAACATTCCTCTGACCGCGAGTTAATGATGCTCCTGACCCACGGGATATTGCACCTGATAGGGTATGACCATGAAAGGTCTCCGCAGGAAGAACGAAGGATGAGAAAAAAAGAAGGCGTTATTCTGGCAAAGATATGAAACCAAGAAATTTTGTTGAGAGCGCTAATCTTGCGATGGAAGGGATATTCCATGCTGCAAAGACCCAGCGGCACATGAGATACCACCTCTGGGCGGCCGGGGCGGTCATCTTCCTGAGCCTCCTCCTGGGCGTGACACGCATGGAGTTTCTGATACTCACCTTCATCATTTTATTGGTGCTGCTGGCGGAGATGCTCAACACGGCCATCGAGGTCATTGTTGATCTCGCATCCCCTGACTATAACCCCCTGGCAAAGATTGCAAAGGATGTGTCCGCAGGGGCAGTCTTCTTAGCCTCTGCAGGGGCTGTAATCACAGGCTATCTCATATTATTCCCTTACATAAAACAGCCATTCACAGGCGTCATCCGCTCTGTAGAGGATGCCTCTGAACACCTGACCCTGATTGCGGTGATCCTTGTAATGATTGCCGTGGTGCTCACCAAGGCCCATAGCCGGACAGGAAGGCCTTTTTACGGCGGGCTCCCCAGCGGGCATTCGGCAGTCTCATTCTCCATAAGCACCGCGGTTGTTTTCCTGACCAAAAATGCCCTGATATCGGTGATGACCTTTGTCCTGGCGATGATGGTCGCCTATAGCCGGGTCTCTCTGGGGATACACACCATCAGGGAAATTGTACTCGGGGCGCTCCTCGGGATGGTGATCACCGTCTTATTATTTCAAATCTTCGGATAAGGACCTATGAATTTCTTTACAAGACTCGGCAATAAACTGACACGAACCAAAGACAAGCTTATAGGGGATATCGATGCGCTTCTTTCAAGATGGAAAAAGGTAGATCCGGCACTGTTCGAAGAGTTAGAGGAAATCCTGATCTCAGCGGATATGGGGGTCACGGTGGCAGAGAGATTGATAGAAAAGATCAAGAAAGACAGGATTACCGAACCTCTGGCAATAAAGACGGTTATCAGGGAGGGGATGCTCGCCATATTGACGGAGCATCAGGGGACACTCGCCCTCCCAGATGCCAGGCCTGCCGTGGTGGTCATCGTCGGGGTTAACGGCACTGGAAAGACCACAACTATCGGAAAGATGTCGGAGAGGTTGCGGCGGGAGGGGAAAAAGGTGATCATTGCCGCTGCAGATACATTCCGGGCAGCGGCCATAGACCAGCTTAATGTCTGGGGTGAGCGGAGCGGGGCGGCTGTGATACGGCATGCGGACGGGGCAGACCCTGCCGCAGTGGTATTTGATGCCCTCTCAGCCGCTAAGGCGAGAGGGGCGGATGTCCTTATTGTAGATACGGCAGGAAGACTGCATACCAAGGTAAACCTGATGGAAGAGCTGAAGAAGATACAGCGGGTACTGGAGCGGGGGCATCCGGGGAGTCCCCATGAAGTCCTGCTCGTATTGGATGCCACTGCAGGACAGAATTCCCTTGTGCAGGCCCGTTTTTTCAACAAGGATATCGGTATTACAGGGATCGTGCTCACGAAGTTAGACGGGACCGCAAAAGGAGGGATCATCTTCGGTATCATGGAAGAACTCAATATCCCTGTAAAAATGATCGGGGTCGGAGAGGGGATCGAGGACCTCAAAGACTTTAATCCACGGGAATTTGTAGAAGCCCTTTTTGGTAGATAAAGGGGACAGATTTATTTTCCGGCATTGCCGGAAAATAAATCTGTCCCCTTTATCTTTCTACTTCCCTTGATCTGCCAGCAACTGGTCTATGACCTGCTTGAACGACTCGTAAGGCCTCGCGCCGACAATCCTTTTGCCTGTGATCTCTTTGCCCTTGCCCTGGGATTTGCCGATGAAAAAACTGGGGGTGCCGCTGACCCCTGCCTTTTTCCCGTCCTCGATATCCCTGTTTCTCTCTTCTGCATATTTGCCGCTGTCAAGCCCGGCATCAAAAGGCCCCGAATCCAACCCGATCTCTGCGGCATACTGTTTCAGTTTATCGACCATAAGGGCATTCTGATTCGCAAATAGCTTATCGTGCATCTCCCAGTACTTTCCCTGTTCCCCGGCACAATTAGCCGCCTCAGAGGCCTTTGGCGCCTGCTTATGAAACTCTAAGGGAAAATCTCTGAACACATATCTGACCTTTCCGGTCTTTATGTAGTCTCTCTCAATCTCCGGAAGTGTGCCCTGAAAAAACCGGCCGCAGAATGGGCACTGAAAGTCAGAGAATTCGATGATGGTCACCGGGGCATTGAGATCCCCCTTTACAGGGTCATCATTCATACTTACCACAGCCTCCTGCGGTTCCGGGGCCGGCGCCTGCTGCCGGGCAGTGATCTTCGTCTTCAGATCCTCAACGTCCTTTCTTAATTCCTGCATCTCCTTCCTTAATGCCTTTATCTCCTCTTCAGCCCTGCTGTTGGCTATATCCGCTGCCTCTGTAACAGGGTGCAGAGATAACACTAAGGAGAGGCATACGAGGAGACCTATACCGACAAGGACAAACCTTTCTTTCATATTAACCCCCTATAGATTGATAATCGAATATCCCTGAGTAGCATTCAAGGAGTCCGCCGCTGAGAACGACGGAGACGATGTCCGGGTCAAACTGTTTGCCGGACATCCGGGAGAGCTCTTCCCTGACATGATCCAATGCAAGGGCCGAACGGTAAGGCCGGTCACACAGCATGGCATCCACGGCATCCGCAATGGCCACTACCCTGGCGCTCAGGGGAATGGCAGTCCCCTTCAACCTTTCCGGGAATCCTGTCCCGTCAAACCGCTCATGATGACAGAGGATCACCGGCATCATCTCCTGGAGAAATTCCACAGAGGTTATGATCCTGGCCCCTATGGACGGATGTTTCTTGATCTCATCAAATTCAATGGGGTCCAACACCCCTTGCTTCTTAAGGATACTCCCCTCTACCCCTATTTTCCCAATGTCATGAATAAGCGCCGCCTGCTCCAAGGCCAATATTTTATCGGGCGGAACCCCGATCCTCTCGGCCAGGAAAGCAGAAAACCTTGAAACCCTTTCAGAATGGCCCCTGGTATATTGATCCTTGGCATCAATCGCGGCGAGCAATGCCTTCACGGTACTTGCATAATGGTTTTCAATACTCCTCTTGGCATCCTCAATCTCTCTGGATAGCTCTGTAGTCGCGAGATGGAGCCTCTTAATCTCATCCTTCGTCCGGAGGTGCTCTCTCCTCTTCGCCACACCCTTCTCGACGATGTCTGTCACGTCTTTATGATCAAAGGGTTTGATCAAATAGTCCAGGGCCCCGTACCGGAGCGCATTCTTTGCCGTCTCTACACTCGCATACGCGGTCATGAGGATGACCTCGATATCCGGCTTTACCTCCTTTATCTTGCGCAGGAGCTGGAGCCCATCCATGCCGGCCATCTTGATATCAACGATAACGACATCAAAACCCCTCTCCGCCATACACCCTATGGCACACTCCCCGCTATCCGCAGTGACAATCTCATACCTCCCTTTGAGGATCATGCGGAGGGCCTCCCGCGGCCCCATCTCATCATCCACAACCAGGACACTGTCTTTGTTCTCCATCTACACCTCCTCCCGTGTTGACGCCGCAATAGGTAGCAGCACGGTCAATGTTGTCCCCTGATTTGGTGCACTCTCTATAGTGACCTTCCCCTTATGGTCTTCAATGATCTTCTGACTTAAAGGAAGACCGAGCCCGACCCCCTTCTCCGGTGTGGTATAAAAGGGGTCAAAAGCCCTCTCGATATCCTCCTGAGGGATACCCCTTCCGGTATCCTTTATGGAAACCCTGATCATGGCATCTTTTAACAAAGACTCTACATTAACTGTCAATGTGCCCCCTGAATTCATGGCAATAAAGGAATTTTGCAGTATATATGAAAAGGCCTTGCTTAACTGGGCCTTATCGGCAGAAAGTTTAAAGATCCCGGGTGCATAGTTCTTGACTATACGAAGGTCTGATGCCTTTAGATCTTTGAGAATGGATTCGAGGCTCTTTTCGATAAGCTCACCCATATCCACTGTCTCAAATTTATACTCTATTGGATGTACAAAGGCAATCAATTTTTCTATCAGGTTGTTTAATTTCTCGACCTCCCCGGTGACCGTCGTATAGAAGAATTCCTGAAAATCTTGGTCGTTATATCGGTCTTTCATAAGCTGAGTAAAAGTTCGGACTGCCACAAGCGGATTCCTGAGTTCATGCGCCATCCTCCCGACAAGCTCATTTAATACCTGCAGGGTCTCTCCCCTCTTCCTTTCCCTGCTCAATTCCTTCCTTGCGGATATGTCGTCTATGAGCACAACCCCGCCTATCAGCACCCCGGCAATGTCATATAACCCGTAGGTATCCACTGCAAGATACAGCCCCTCTGCCTCAGATACAATCTCATGCCTTCTGTAGACCTTTCTCTCCCTGACAGTCTCTCTGATTAAAGTGGCTATAGCAGGGGGGAGAAATCCGGCGCCCCTGCCGATCAGGTCGGAAGCCTTTCTATGCAAAATCTCCTCTGCCTTTGGATTAAATATCATGACCTCTTCCCGGTCATTTACCGTGATAACGCCGCTCCCCATCCGCTCCAGGATCTTCTGGATATACTCCTTTTGATAGCAGACCCGGTGATAATTATAAATATCCTGTATCGCCCTCCCAAAATAGTTTGAAAGGACAAACAGCCTCTCAATCTCTGTGTTGCTGTAGGCCTCACCTGTTATCTTGCTGTCAAGATTTAAGAGGCACAGGAGTCTCCCATCGGACATGATTGGGATACTGACGATGGCCTGCAACAACTCCATCTCCCTCAGCGCCCGGGTAAGGACGGTCTTCTGCCCTGCATCGGCCTCTGCCCTATCCCCCCTCAGCACCCTCCCCTTAGCCGAAAGCCACAATACCATTCCGCTGTCACAGGAGAGAGAGAACCTGGAGGCAAGATCGGGACGGAGCCCTCTTGATCCCTTAATCTTATAGACACCATCCGCTTCATCAAACAGGAAGAGGGATATACGGCCCACCCCGATCACATCCATGACGGCCTCCAGAAACAGACTGATCAGCTTATCAAGGTCAAAACTCGCGGCAAAAGTCCTTGACAGGGCAACGGCCTTTTCAAGGGGCTCAAAGGTCAGCGGCGGGCCTTCTCCCCTGCCTGAATATCTCTCTGGAGAGGAAACGGACTGGAGCCTGAAGTGTTCAAGCTCGTTTAACATATCCTGTCTTTCCTGCGACTTTCGAATGACGGCGCTCAGACTCTCCTTTGAAAGGGGTGCAGCGATCATCTCGTGAAACATCTCATGATATCTATCCAAATCCTCCCCTGACAGGTTTGAGGGAACGATCCCTATCCAGAGGAGATCCGGGATGGCTTTATGTCCCTTTATCCATCCTCCCCCCTTTTCAGATATTGCAACATCCACGGCTATCATACTGATCCGGGCTGTCCGCATCAGATCAGCCCCCTTTTCGAGGCTGTCCACCGGCAATACGATGTATTCCTCTGTGAGTCCCGTTTGGAATCCGCGAACGATCTCGCCGGACAATGTGATGAGTAATAATATCTTCACAATTCAACCTTTCCTCATAATAGGCTGCCGAAAAAGTCCTGCATTGCCCAGGATTGTCATTCTGAGCGAAGCGAAGAATCTGATAAAACAATGAGTAATCAGACCCTTCACGGAGTTTACCCTGAGCTTAGCCGAAGGGTTCAGGGTGACAGTGCAGGGCTTTTTCAGCAGCCTGCTAAAGGGGGAGCATCAATGTAACCGTAGTCCCCTGGTTATGGACACTCTCAATAGTGATCTCTCCATTGTGTTTTTCTATGATCTTCTTGCAGATAGAAAGACCAAGCCCTGTGCCGGCGCTTTTTGTCGTAAAAAATGGTTCAAAAAGGTGTATCTTATCTTCCTCCCTGACCCCGGTACCTGTGTCTGTTACCTTGACGATAAGTCTATCCCTGTGGATAACATCTTCACCCTTGAAAACATCTACCGTAATCTTTCCACCGTGCGACATAGCCTCCATGCTGTTTATAAATAGATTCAACAATACCTGTTTCAGTTGAAAGTTATCTCCATGGATCCCGGGGAGACCTTCAGCAAATCTCTTTTTAACCATAATCCCCTTTTGAGTCAATTGGGGAAAGAGCATCAGGAGGGTATCCCCTATGACCCGCGCCATGTCAAAGGACTCGATTTTGGGCTCAGAGGACTTTGCAAAGTCGAGGAGATCAGAGACGATACTTCCGATCCGATCGACCTCGTTTATGGCGATGTTTGCAAAATGGTTCCTAAACTCAGGGTCATCAAATCTCTCAGGGAGGAGCTGTGCCAATGTCTTTATCGAAACTAAGGGATTCTTAATCTCATGGGCAAGCCCGGCGGCTATGGTGCCGAGGGATGCCAGTTTTTCTGCGGTCTCTTTTTGTACAATGATCTCTTCATAATGGACCCTCATCTCCTTCATCTCTTCCCTGATCCGGATATTCGCGAGCAGGATCGACGTGTACTGTGCGAGGAGCGACAGGCAGGCCTCTTGTAAAGTACCGAAAGTCTCCTGAGGGCCTACTCCCCTCTCATACTGATCGACTATTAACAGGACCCCTGCTAAAGCCCCGCTTACCTTAATGGGCATAACCCTGTGGATCTTAACCTGCAGCTCTTCAAAAAGAAACCGGTAAAGCTCATCATCGATTCTATAAAGGCCATCTCTCTGTGATAATTCCTCCACAAGGGTCTTAGGGATATACAATGTCTTCACCCCGTCTATTTCCCAGACGTCTTCTTCTGCCTTTCTAACGACGTAGCCTGCGTACCCTCCTGAAAGGGACAGAGTTAACTTCAGGGCGTAATGGAGCACCTCAGTACCGGCGCCCATGCCGGACAACTCTTCGATCCCCTCTCTGAGGATTGCCAGAAGGGGGGTAGCAGAACCGTTATAGATTTCCAAACAGCACCACCCTGTTCTTTCCCAGCGCTTTTGCCTTGTAAAGGGCCCTGTCTGCGTTATTGATGAGCACCTCAATCGTGGAGGCATCTGCCGGATAAGAGGCGATCCCCAAACTGACGGTCAATTTTGCCTCCTTCCCTTTATCCTTTATTACCGGGGGGGTGACACCCTCTATCCCCTCCCGAATACGATTCCCTATCAGACGGGCATCCTCCTTATCCGTTGTAGGGAGTATTATAGCAAACTCCTCCCCCCCGTATCTTGCCGCAATATCGATAATCCTGACACAACGCCTGATCACATGCCCTACATTTTTCAGGGCCTCATCTCCGACGGGATGGCCATAGGTATCGTTAAACTCCTTAAAATTGTCTATGTCTAAGATAATCAGTGAAAAAGGCTGTCCATGACGCTTGGAACGCTCCATCTCCTCAGAGATCCTCTCTTCAAAGTATCTCCGGTTCAGGAGTTCTGTCAGAGGATCTGTGATAGATATCTTGCGCAGACTCAGAGAGCTCTGATAATAGACCTGCCGTTCAATGGCCACAGTAGAATAGAGCGCCAGGATTTCAAGGAGCTTGAGATCCATATCCGAGAAGTCTGTCCCGTTGGCCTTATCAGACAGGTTGATGACGCCAATGCTCTTTTCCTTCATCTTCAGGGGGAGACTTATAAATGACTTCGTCTTGTATCTTGTACGGTTTGGCCTTGACACCCGCTCATCCTGCTCGATATTGCTAACCAGTAACGGCACACCCCTTTCCAGCACGGTCCCGGCAACCCCCTCCCCGGGATTAATCCTGACATGATTGAGGATGGCCGAGTTCAACCCCCTGGTCGCCTTCACCTCCAGGGCGCGGGTCTCCTCGTTCAGGAGCATGATGGAACCCTGTTCAGCCCCTGCAACCTCTGCGGCCCTGCCTATGATCACATCAAATAACTGGGGGGAGTCTCTATCGGACGCAATCGATGCTAATGCCTGCACAACAGCCTCCCCTTTTCTGGAAAAGTTTTCGCGCCTTAAGGAAAGCAGACGGTTCTCAAGGGGAACAGATACAGCCCTGCAAAAGGACTTAATCAGATCTTCATCTTCCGGAGAGACAGGCGTATCTAAGATGCAGATCAGCCCCTCTACCCTCCCTTTCATGGCTATTGGGAATATCCTGACAGAGGTAAAGCCGTTTGGAAGGCCGGTTTTCAGGATGTCAAACAGACTCGTAGAGGAGACAACCTCATTCCTTCTTACCGCCTCTTCGATAAGCCCTTCAACCCCATTGGTTTTAACGTCAGTCAGCGCCTCCTTTTGATATCCAAAGACCTCTTCTACCCTGAACCTCTCCTCATCCGCATCCCTCAGCAGAAGTATGGCCGTCTGGATATTAAATAACACCCCGAGGGTGTTGAGGATCGTGTGATATAGCTCTCTGCTATCGGTGGCGGTTGTACTGCTAATCACCTTTATCATCGTTTGCAGTTTGGCCATCCTATCCTCGATGATTTTATATTTCTCCCTATTCTGAAAAAGATACAGGGTGGCCGTCTTAATGGCCTCCATCGCAACCTTAAAATGATTCAGGTCTTTAAGCGGAATCCCCTTTGCCATCTCAAGGACGCGGGCCTGGTCACATCCCAGTTTCTCAGCAACCCCCCTGTATCCTGCAAGATCCGCATAGGATGAGACGATCCTCCCGCCGAGGATGAAGCATCTCTTGTCCGGCGCCTTATCAGAATAGACAGGGATAGCCACATTATTCAGGTTGGCATAGCACTTAAAGTAGACAGGCTCCTCTCTGGCAAGGGCCCGGACAAGGGGGGTTGTGCAATCTTGTTCGCAAAACACCCTTCCGGCGGCATGTTCCTGGAGGAGCTTGCATAGAGGACCCTCCTCCTCACGAGAGAGATTGTATTTCTCTTCTGTGCATAAGAGGAAGGGAAGCCCTGTTATCGCTGATAACGTCTCTGCCCATTTTGAGGCAAGATCTTCGTTGAAGTTCATGATACCCATCGCCTGATCCCTGCTGCCCTTGTAGGGGAAAAAAATATATTATAGCAGACCTGCAGCAAATTTTCTATCTTTGGGTGAATTTTGGATTAGTTTCAAACTACTGCAAAACTACTGCAAAAGGAGTGCCACAGAACTAAATCTCAGAACCAAATCAGTTGAGGCATTCGAAAAATAGCCCATTCAGCCATTGGTGTCATTCTGACCCTGAACGAAGTGAAGGGGAAGAATCTGATAAATCATGCCGTTATCAGACCCTTCGCTCCGCTCAGGGTGACAAGATGGGCGATTTTCCGAATGTCTCAATCAGTTGACAAATAATACCCAAATAGCCTAAAGTAGTTGAAAGACGCCTGGATTTGGCCGGTTACGGTCATAGAAATGTAGGGCGTCGGTGGCGGGTGGGGGTGTCCGTTCCTGAGCGACTTGCCGAGAACAGTTGGGCACCTGTCAAGGCGAGCAGGCGGAGGGCAGTGCTTGCATTGAGCGAAGCGAAAAAAGCCGGCCCGTTAGAGGCCGGAAGGCTTCCCCGCCTGCGAGTCCTTAGACAGGTCAACTGCGAAGGCCAGGAGCGAAGGGACGACAACCCCACCCGCCATTGCCAAAGGGGTTACATAGTAATAGTGGAGATAAGAATGCTGAAGAATGATACATTTTTAAAGGCCTGTCGCAGAGAGCCTACAGACTTTACCCCTGTGTGGATCATGAGGCAGGCAGGCCGGTATATGAAGGAATATCAGGCTATAAGAAAACGGGTGGATTTCCTGACGATGTGCAAAACCCCTGAACTTGCGGCACAGGCCACACTCCTTCCTATAGATATCCTTGGGGTGGATGCGGCAATCCTCTTTTCAGACATCCTGATCCCTGTGGAGGCCATGGGGATGGAAGTACGGTTTACAGAGAAGAGGGGGCCTGTCTTCTCGACTCCAATAAGGTCCGGGGCGCAAGTCCGGGGTCTTTCAATCCCGGGACCTTCAGAGTCAGAGGAGCGGATGCCCTTTATTGCAAACGCTATAAGGCTTATCCTCCAGGGTCTCGATCACCGGGTCCCCCTGATAGGCTTTTCAGGGGCGCCGTTCACACTGGCTACTTACATGATTGAGGGTGAGACCTCAAAAAATTTCACATGGATAAAACGGATGATGTATGCAGACCCGCCACTCCTGCACAAACTGCTGGACAAAATAACCGGCGCCGTTATCCACTATCTGAATATGCAGATCAGGGCAGGGGTCCATGCCGTACAACTGTTCGATACGTGGGCAGGGTCACTCTCTCCCGATGACTACCAGGAGTTTGCACTTCCCTATGTGGAAAGGGTCATAAAGGAACTTGATAAGAGGGGATGTCCGGTCATCCTCTTTGCAAATGGGGTCAGCAGTATATTGGAGTATATGGGGAACTCAGGGGCCGATGTAAACGGGCTTGATTGGAGAATTGACATAGGGGTTGCAAGAAGGAGAGTCGGCACTCAGGTCGCCCTGCAGGGGAACTTAGACCCCTGTGTGCTTTATGCAGGACCGGCCGAGATCAGAGGGCATGTGAAGGCCATCCTCCATAAATATGGGAAAGGGCCCGGCCATATCTTTAATCTGGGGCATGGGATATTGCCGGACACACCGGTAGAACATGCAAAGGCTCTGGTAGATATCGTACATGAAGAGAGTAGACGCTGAAAAATGCGGGGTACCCATTGCTACGAAGTAAATGCAATGGGTCGTGCGGCGTCAGGACTTCGGATTTGAGCCTCAACGTACAGGAAGTACGCCTCGACTCAAATCCTCGTCCTTCCTTCGGGGCACCCATTGCAGCCGAAGGCTACTGCAATGGGTCGTTGGGCATTTTTGAGCGTCTACTCAATATACGCTTAACGATAGGGATTCAAAGAAAGGGTCATGAAGATCACAAATAAATTAACCATCAGCATAGATACCCTCCTCAAGT
This sequence comes from Nitrospirota bacterium, assembly GCA_016214375.1. Lineage (GTDB taxonomy): Bacteria > Nitrospirota > 9FT-COMBO-42-15 > HDB-SIOI813 > HDB-SIOI813 > JACRHF01. Next base: position 17,113 of record JACROQ010000073.1, read on the forward strand.
ATGACAGGCCGGGACCCAGGTATACCAGCTATCCGACGGCCCCTGTCTGGGATAAAGACTTCGGCCCTGAAAGGTTTAAGGCCAAGGTCATTGAAACCAATAGCGGCAAAGACCTCCCCCCCCTATCGCTCTACTTCCATATACCCTTTTGTTTCTCCCTCTGTTTCTACTGTGGCTGCCACTCCATCATTACCAGGAAGCGGGGCCATGCCGCAGAGTATATCGCATACCTTAAGAAGTAGATAGAGAAGATCTCACACGACATCAATAAAGACCGTAAGGTAGT
>JACROQ010000066.1 GCA_016214375.1 Nitrospirota bacterium
ATAACCGCAGCCGCAAGGGTCTCCTGCATGGGCGCCTTCATTGGGATCTTTCTATAGTTGCGTCTGGAGAGGGGTTCCCCCGAGGTGTCAAGATAAAGGGAGCAGTCCTCATTCTTCCAGTACAGGTTCACCACAACCCTGTCTTTTTCGGGTCCTGAATCCGGACGCTGCCCGCTCTTTTCCTTGATCCTGTCCACAATCGCATCCTTGCACTTTACATTGGCAAAGAGTGAGGTCTTGATGGTCGGATTATCCACACTGGATGTCACACAGACATATCCATCCCTGGCGATATACTCCTCCCATGCTATGCCCGATACCGCACGATAGAGGTCGTCCGCATTTTCCGCATGGAATTCCCTGAGGAGAAAGAGGACGCGATGTCCTGTGCGGAGCAGGAGATTCAGCCGGAGGGTATCGTCCATAGTTCCCTCGGTCTCAATGCCTGCAACGGTTTCAGAGGTTACCGGGAATCCCAGCAGAAGGAGTTCTTCCCTCAGAAAAGGGGTTATTCCCCTGGCACAGGTAATCAGGATTTTGTTTTTTCCCATGGCGCCATTTTCTGCTTCCTTTGCTCTATCCCTTCGACATCACAGCAGGGGGCCGATCCGTGCTTCAACTCGGACTGTTCGTTCTCCTCTGTAAAATGGGTCCACCCCCGCTTTATCTTCTCCATCAGGCTGTCGTCTAAGACAAACCCTGCCTCTACCAGACATCTCTCGATAGCATCCTCCCTGCACTCTAAGAGGTCATACTCAGCGAAGATATCCCCCTTCTCCACGTTGATCGTCACTTGTCTTATCCCTTTGAGTCTTCTCAGCCCTGACTCCCATTCGGCCTTGCCCCCTTGTTTCGGTCCTTCTTTAAACCTGATATGGTGGCGCTTTATGTTATCCATAGCCTTGCCCTCCTTTTCGGGGACAGAATTAAATTCTGTCCCTAATGGGATAATCTTGGTTTAAGATACCACTTAAGGGCAGTAAATTCAAGGGGGAAAGGGCTGCTCCCTTTCAAAATCAGGACAGTAGTAATCTTTACTGGAATAGTCCTGGACCCAGCCGTTCTCAAGCCCAAAGCGGTCAAGCCATCCCAATACCTTTTCATATTCCCGCGGGTTGATCGGCCTTGATACGAGCGGATATTTTCCTGCCTTATGGGCGGGAAAGTATTGAGACATCGTACTGATAAACGTCTCCGCTCCAACCTCATTGCGGATAAATCTCAGACCCTCTTCGCTCCCGGCAAGATCATTGGGTAATACCAGATGTCTGATGATTAACCCTTTTATCGCGATGCCGTCAGCATCGACGACAAGGTCTCCCACCTGCCTCTTCATCTCGACAATCGCGGGCCTCGCATGCCGCACATAATCCTTTACCTTTGAATATTTAAGCGCGGCCCTGTCGTGGCTGTACTTCAGGTCCGGGAGGTAGATATCGATGACGCCCTCTAACAGCCTGAGCGTATGACTGGAGTCGTAGCCATTGGTATTATAGACCAGGGGGACACACAGGCCTTTTGAAGCGGCGATCTCAACCCCCCTGACTATCTGCGCCGCAAAGTGGGAAGGAGATACAAAGTTGATGTTGTGGCACCCAAGCGATTGCAGTTCCAGCATGATGGCCGCAAGACGCTCCACGCTGACCTCATTTCTTTTTAATGAACCTTCCGGTTGAGAGATCTGGTGGTTCTGGCAGAAGACGCAGCGGAGATTGCAGTGGCCAAAGAATATGGTCCCTGAACCCTTACTCCCTGAGAGTGCGGGTTCTTCACCATGGTGGGCGCAGTAGCTTACAACGATAGGAAGATGACCGGAACGGCAGAAGCCCCTCTCTCCCTTTAACCTGTCTACCCGGCATCTCCGCGGACAGAGGGTGCAATCACGGAGGACCTCTTCAAGGGCAAGGGCACGATCATGGAGTTCACCGGATTCTGATAGACCAAGGTACCCTGGTTTAAGTTCCAAATCTCTTCTCAATCTGAACACCTATCTTGTTGAGGAACTTGTTGGGCAATTCGCCGCCGGCAAATATATAGGCATAATCATTCGAGACCTCAACGATCTCCTCTAGGGTCGAAATCTTTATGTCCTTTTCCCCGATCTCCCTGATATTTGATTGAAATATTATTGTAACACACTTTTTGGCGACCATGCCATCCAGGCGTTCCCTGTTCATGGGCTTGATGCGGCTAAAGGCCTCCCCCCTGTAAGAAAGGGTGACATTGTTCTCAGGCTGGCTCCCCAGGGCTATGGCCGCCTCTATTGCGCTGTCGCCGCCTCCGACCACAACGATATTCTGATGTTGGTGCTGCTCAGGTTCCAATAATCGATAAGACACCTTGGGCAGATTTTCTCCGGGGACCCCGAGCTTTCTTGGGGTGCCGCGCCGGCCTATGGCCAATACGATGTTCCTGGTAAGGTACTCCCCCTTCGCTGTAAAGACTTTAAACCCTTCATCCTCCTGTTTGACATCCAGCATCTTTTCCTTAGTCCTTATGGTCAGGCCTGTCTTCCCTATGACCTCCATCCAGAGGGACAGGAGCGCCTCTTTGGTGGTCTCTCTCAGTTTTACCCTTCCAAACATCGGGATGTCCATGGGAGAGGTCATCACGATTTTATGCCTCGGATACTGAAGTACCGTTCCCCCGATATCGTCCTGCTCGATGGTTACAGACTTTAGATTATGCCTTACAGCGGCAAGGGATGCAGAGATCCCTGCAGGCCCCGCGCCAATGATGGCGAGGTCATAGAGATCGCCCCTTTTTTTCTCATCGCTTCGGAGAAGACAGGAGAGATATTCAACGACCTCACGCCCCTGAGTCACCGCGTTCTTAATCAGCCCCATGCCCCCCAGCTCACCTACAACAAAAACCCCTTTGATATTGGTCTCAAAATTGGGGGTTACATGGGGAATATCAACCCCGCGGGTCTCGGTACCAAAGACCAGATTTATCGCCCCTACAGGACAGGCGGCTGC
>JACROQ010000067.1 GCA_016214375.1 Nitrospirota bacterium
GGAATGAGGCGTACTTTTTAGGTACGCCGCAGTGACGAAGGATGCAGCGCAACGCCGCAGATGGGGTTTTTACGAAGTCGTCAAGGGTTCACTTCTCAACGCTGCCAACAGCGTTCTCTACACTATCGGTAAAGAACAGGTAGGGTGTATCAGGAGAGGTGGCAATACTGACTACATTATTATACCTTGCCTCCTCTCTTGTCCCGGTGGCAAAAGAAGACTGGCCTGTCTTACCGGAGAACGTGAGCACCTCGCCTGTATATTTGTTCACCCTGCGCAAGACACGGTTTCCGGTGTCTGCTACATAAAGATAGTCTCCATCAACCGCTATACCCCTTGGATAACTAAATCTCGCATCAAAACCCACCCCATCCCTATATCCCCCCTCTTTCGGCATCCCGGCAATGGTCTTTACCTGTCCGGTTGTCCTCATGATCCTCCTTATCGTATGATTACCCGTATCTGTCACATAGAGGTAGTTCCCATCGGAGGTAATGCCGCGGGGGTCATTAAACCCTGCGGCCGCCCCTGTACTGTCTGCTGTCCCGGATGAACCTTCATTGGTCACATAATTCACAAGTCCCGCCACAAGTCCCACATATCCTGTAGACACGTTGACTCTTCGTATCAGGTGGTTTCCAGAGTCTGCAACGTAGAGGTGATCGCCCACAACACAGATCCCCCGTGGAAGATTAAACCTGGGGGAGCCAAACTCACTGTTCATAAAGCCGGCCTGGCCGGGGATTCCTGCTATAGTGGTCACCTCTCCAGTGGATATAACTATCTTTCTTATCGTGTGGTTTAAGGTGTCCGCAACATATAGATTCCCCATCCCGTCTGCAGCGATCCCTATCGGACGGTTGAACTGGGCTGAATAACCGGCGCTATATCTATAACCGGATACCCCTACGGTGCCTGCGATATCGTTTCTCCTGTATCCATAGTCACCTTTCTTATCCTATTAGCTCCGGTATCCATAACATACAGATACATCCCATCCGTACTCATGCCTGTGGGACCATTGAAGGCCGTCGTCTTCCCTGTCCCATCCGTAGAGTCCCCATAGGCGCTTACCCCTGCAGGTTGACCAGTACAGTTCAACTTTTTCGTGGTCACCCCTGATACCACAGTAGACTCTTCTATGCAAATTATGTCTCCTGCAAGGAATGAGACCTCTCCGGTCGCGAGGTCTATCTTTCTTATAAGGTGATTCCCTGTGTCAGCAACATAAAGTATCCCGTTATACCAGACAATCCCTTCCGGCGCGTTAAAGAGGGGGGCAGCATTATTTCCACTGTCTAAAAGACCACTGCTCCCTCGGGTTCCTGCAATAGTCTCAACAAAACCCGTTAACAGATCCACCTTACGGATCGCATGGTTTCCCGTATCCGCAACATAAAGGAAGGTTCCATCCGTTGTAAGGTCACCAGGGCTGTTAAACCTTGCTGCCCCGCTCCCCTCCCCGGTGTCAGTCCAGCCTGACACACCCCTCTCGCCCGCTATAGTAGTAACTACCCCTGTACCCATATCCACCTGCCGGATGGCATGGTTACCCGTGTCCGCTATATAGAGTTTATCCCCTATTCGTACCCCCCTCTTCGGGGACTTAAACCTGGCATCCCATCCTGTCCCATCCTGTGTGCCAGGAATGCCAGGATATCCGGCAAAGGTACGGACCTCTCCGGTAGAAAGCCTCATCCTCCGGATCACGTAATTATCCGTATCTACAATGTATAGGTTCTCCCCCGCTGCATCAACGATCACATCCGTGGGGGAGCTGAACAGGGCCGGGCTTTCTGTGCTATCGGCGCTACCGTATACCCCAGGGGACCCTGCCAGTGTGGTAACTGCTCCGGTAGGTCTGTCTATCTTCCTTATCGTGTGGTTAAAGGTATCGGCGACATAAAGCGCATCCCCATCCATAGCTATCCCACCAGGGGTACTGAATCTGCTCTCCTCCCCGGTTGCGTCTTTGGTACCCGGGGTAGGGGGTTTACCGGCTATCTTCGATATCTCTCCTGTTATGATATCTACCCTTCGAATGAGCTGATTATACATATCTGCCACATACAGATAGTCCCCTGAAATCGCTATGTCTGCAGGATTGTAGAGCCTTCCAACCCCTATCAGCCCATCTGTAGAACCGGAAAATGTCTGTAACCCAGTCGTAATATCATAGACAGGCTTAGTGCCTGCAATGGTACTAACACTGCCTGCAGACACATCGACCACCCGGATGACCCCATTCCATAGATCTGCAACAAATAGCTCCGCCCCCCTGACACACAGGCCATAGGGATAATAGAATCGTGCCTCTGTAAGTGAACCGTCCTGGTAGTCGGCCTGACCAGGGATTCCTGTTAAGGTAATAACCTCTCCAGTCTGAGGGTCTAACCTCCTGATCGTGTGGTTGTAAGTGTCCGCAATGTAAAGATAGGCATCATCCGCAGCAATACCCAGCGGATAATTAAATAAGGCATCTCTTCCTATCCCATCTTTAGAACCTTTTGTGGAAGGTGTGCCTGCGATGGTAATGGTATCACCCGTACCCGTGTGAATTCTTCTAATAGTATTGTTGTCTGTATCTGCTACATACAGGAACTCTCCTAAAAGCGTCATCGCAGTGGGTCCTGAAAACATGGCATCCTTCCCAGTCCCATCCTTAGAACCCTTTTGCCCTCTCTTCCCGGCCAGGGTCACAACATTACCTGTGTTGATATCTATCTTACGTATGGCATGATTCTTCGTATCCGCAATATAGAGGAAGGTCCCATCTGTCTCAATCCCTTCCGGTCCGTTAAACCGGGCAGTAGTGCCTATTCCATCATCTAAACCCGGTACGCCGGAATAGCCGGCAATTGTCGTTACCGTTTTCGTAGGGATGTCGATCTTTCTTATGGAATGATTATCCAGGTCGGCTATGTAGAGGGTATCCCCATAGACAGCAACCCCACGGGGAGAATTGAATCGCGCAACAGAACCAGTACCATTGGATGTCCCTGCCCCCCCCGGCATACCTGCCAGGAGCAACATGGCACCGCCGCTTACACTGGAGCCCCCTTCTAAGGCAGGACCTACAGTGCTGTAGTCGCTACTGCAGCCTGTAATGATAAGGATAAACAGATAGCCTGCTATGATGGATTGTTGTATGTTCGGGACTTGGCCTCTTCCCATCGAGATACTTTAGAAATGCAATAATTATGCCAGTAGGCCATAGTCCCTTGTGATCTTAGTGGCAAGCTTAGCGCCATTACTGATACAGTCTCTTACGGATATCCCGCGGAGGTAATTGCCGGCAATATATAGGCCTGGTATACGGTCTGGTGTGTCCTCTATGCGTCTTAATATATCCTGGTGGCCGATCCCGTACTGAGGAAGGGCCTTTTTATATCGTGTAATACTTACAAAGTCTGGGGTCCCCTTTACGCCCAGCATATGTTGCAGGTCCGTCAGGGTAAGGTCTAATATTCTTTCATCACTCTCCTCCACTATCCCCGGGTGCCGCCTCCCTCCAACATAATTGGTCATAGCCACCCTCCCCTCCGGGGCCCTTCCATCAAAAAGTGTCGAGTTCCATAGGGTACCCAGGATCGTGTACCCCTCTCTTGAAGGCACCATACAGCCTATCCCATCCAGGGGGTGTTTCACAGCGTCCCTTTTAAAACCTGTGTAAACCACGGCTAATGGTGGATACTCGATACCCTTTAATAGTTCAGCCCCCTCCAGATCTATGGGAGATATCAACTTAGCCGCTTCAACACTCGGGGTGGTAATAACCACTGCGTCTGCCTGATAAGTGAAAGACGGGTTATCCCCTTCCACAATGACCTGCCAGGAGTTTCCCTTGGGCTCTATCCCAGTTACCCTGGAGCGGGGCATAAAACGGCCACCCAGGTATTGGAAAATAGCCTTAGTAATGGTCTCCATACCGCGATGAAAAGAGAAGAGGTGCATCGGACAACTTGTCCGGCTCCCCTTGAGTCTCTTGATCAGCGCCCCAATAATGAGACTACCGTAGCGCTGCTCCAGGGAATACAACATCGGCAGGGTGCTCCTTGCGCACAGGGATCCAGGATCCCCGGCATAAGTACCGCCAATAAAGGGCTCCATAACCTGCTCCAGGACCTCTCGCCCCAACCTCCTGGCCACAAACTCTGAGACCGTCTCTTCCTTTCCTGCATTAACACGGGGGATCAAGGGTTCAGAAAGGAGTCGTGCCTTACCTCTGAGGCTCAACAGGTTCGTGGTAATGAAACCGAAGGAATCCTGAGGCATCGGTACAGGCTGGTCATTCTTCAGCAGATAGCGACTCTTTGCAACCGGTGAGCGATATATCTGTTCATCTCTGATCCCTACGGCATCACACAGGGTGTTGACCTCTGGAAGGTAGTTCAAAAGGCAATTGGCGGCCCGGTCAACAAGGTATCCATCAATGTTTTCACTCCTGATAACCCCGCCAGGCCTCTCTGTCTGCTCTAATACGAATATATCTATGTTGTTTTGCAGGAGCCAGAAGGCCGCAGACAGGCCTGAGATGCCCCCCCCGATCACAGCCACGATGGGCTTATGTGCTGGAACCTGTTTCATTCGAAAACCCCGTTACCTGTCATTCTGAGCAAAGCGAAGAATCTGACACGAAGTGTCATCCTGAGGGCGAATGCCCGAAGGATCTGCTTACCCATTGATTTCCTTATGCATCAGACCCTTCGCCTTCGGCTCAGGGTGACATTTTCATGCTTTGCGAGCTGGGACCTGTTTCATCCTATTTGTTTAAGTACTCTTTCATTTTATTGAGCATATCTTTATCAATGACCCCGATCTTTCCCTTGGAAGTCACATACTCCCTGATCTCATCCAACCTCTCCTGGGCCTCTTTATTTTCCCTGATCTTTTTAATATTCTCTTTGGCGTAATCAAAGGCATCAAAGGTCAACTCTTTATAGCCTAATGCCTTGATCCTTTTTACCGCCTTCATCATGGCCATGTTACGAAATTCTGTTAAAAGTTCCGGAGTGATCAAAGAAATGCCCATACGCGCCGCCCTGCGCTCCGCCGCCTTTTTAATCCCGCTTCGTATAAAGTCCGGCGCCTTCTGCAATCTCTTCCATGCCTTCTCAGACCACTCTACGGTCGTTGTTCCGTGAGACTCTATGGTCTCTAAGTCCTTCTTCCCGATACACGTCAACCCGCCGGCCAGCGCCGCCTTTTCTATATCCTCCTTGATCAGCTCCACTATAAAATCTTTTGCAAACTGTGGCCTGTTAGAGTACCTCCCTTCAATCTCCTGAAGGGCCTCTTCTGTCCACTCAATCCTTCCCTCGTCGCCTTTCTTGCTTCTTGCTTCTGACTTCTGACTTCTGTCCTCTGACTTCTGACTTCTATCTTCTGCATAAACCTCCTCTACCCTCTCCCACACCTCAACATTGACCTCAAGGTGCCCCCCCTTCCTTGCAAACTCTTCCACGGCCTCCTTAAACATCCCTCTCATGAATTCAGGGACGGCCTCAAGGCGCCTTTGGGCCTCCTTTGTCCAGGGAATTTGTTTCTCCACTGCAGGCATTTCAGGCAAGTTGTCTCCGAAACGCCTTTTCCTTAACTCATCCAGCAGTTCAGGCGTAATCCCAGTGATCCCATGCTCATCCGCGTACTTCTCGACATTTCCGCGGATCATCCCCCGCAGGAAGAAAGGGAGCCGGCTCACCCGCTCCTCTGCCTCCTTTGTCCATAACTTCTTCCCCTCGACATTTCTATCATCAGGCCCATCATCATTCTCCTCATTATTCATTGTAGCTGCTCCTATCTTCGCCCCACCCCTGGGGATATACTGACACCACAGGTCTTCGTCCAGGTAGTCCCCATGGCTGGCATAAGGTCTTGCCCTGCACCCTCCACAGAGATCCTCATACTCACACTCCCCGCACTTCCCCTTTAATTGTGGAGATCTCAACTCTTTAAAAACCGGGGCATCTTCCCATATCTCAGAAAACCGGTCACTCCGGACATTTCCAACAGATAAAGACATATAAGGACATGGGGTGATCTCCCCATCCGGCGCAATGCGGCAATAGTGAGACCCTGCCAAACAGCCGCCGCCTAAATACCCCTCAGCCTTTGTGATGGGAGAGTGCGGATCTTTCTGATAGGCGATACGCTTAAAATGGGGGGCACATCGGGCCCTGATGAGCATCCCGGGATATTTTTCCTGCAGATCTATGAGGGTGGACAAGACCTCTTCATACTGCTCCGGCGTAATGTCTGTTAATTCTTCTCCCCTGCCGGTACAGACCATAAAGAAAAAATTGACGACCCTGGCGCCCTGCTGATGGGCAAACTCTACGATCTGCGGGACCTCTCTCCAATTAAAGGAGGTCACACTGTTGTGGATCTGAAATTGAAGGCCGTGACGCCGGCATCTCCCGATCGCATCAACCGTCCGCTTCCAGGCGCCGAGCAGGCCGCGAAAGGTGTCATGCCTCACAGGATCCAGGGAATCGAGGCTTAACCCCACACCGGACACACCGCTCTCCTTGAGCCTTTTAACCGTAGTGTCATCAAGGAGAAGGCCGTTAGTCCCGACGACGACCATGAGGCCCTTTGTCGAGGCATATCTTGCAAATTCAATGGTGTGCTTATACAGGAGCGGTTCTCCGCCTGTTAAGACAAGGATTGTGTCAGGATTTACAGAGGCGATCTCATCGATGAGATGGAAGCCCTCTTCGAGAGTGAGTTCAAGTCCTCTCGCTCCATCTCCAGAAATCCCCCTATTTCCCCCTTTTTCAAAGGGGAAAATAGGGGGGATTTGGAACGTCTCGTCTGCATCCATATAGCAATGCCCGCAACGGAGATTACACTGCCTCGTCAGATTCCATGCAATCAGGAATGGTTTATGTGATGACGTCTTCCCTTCTGACACTCTTAGCCCCCTTCATCCTTACCCGTTTCTCCACACGTAATCTTACCTGCTCTCTGACAGTCGTATCTCCTATCTTCCGAAGCTCTTCCATGGCATCCTCGTCCCAACCCATTTTCTCATCTTCAGAGGAACTGCCATGGGGACACTTCCCCGCTCCTGCAGACCCCATCGCACCCTGGGGCATGAACTTCCCCATGGCCTCATCAATCAGTGACGAGCTGATCACCGTATGCCCCTTCTCCTGGGCATATTTCAGTATGGCCATCCTGGCCATATTCTTTACAAATCCAGGCACCCTCTCCATCCGTTTCTCAGCCTCTTTTGTCCACGACACGGTCTGCTCTGCCACAAGCTCTACAGGGGGGACAAAGGTGCGGGATGTCAGAAGGACGTGGCACGGGGCAAGCCTCAAAAGCTTTTCACCATTGCTCCCGATATCCAGACCATCATCTTTATGGATACCCACCTTTCCCAGGATCAGGAGGTCCGGGTCCGCCTTACGAATCTCTCCCAGGATCGCGTCATAAGGTTTCCCTGCAAGGAGCGTCGTCTTAACCTCAATGCCTTTCTCTTTTGCAATGCTCTTTGCGACCTCTAAATGGGCCTTATATATCTTGGCCAACCCATCGTCAATAATCTCTTCATGGAGCTGCTCCTGTTGCTTGAACCGGAAGACCTTGCC
>JACROQ010000068.1 GCA_016214375.1 Nitrospirota bacterium
GATATTGCAGCGTGTGATTGACAGGCGGCTTTTATTAAGGGAGGCAGATAGGTTTAAGATCACAGAGGGGGATGAGGATATCCAAAAGATCCAGAAGAGATTAGGGGATATCAAGGCGCGGATGGGCGAGGACCAACTTCTTGAGATATTAAGGGAATATAACCTGACAGAGCCGGATATCCTGAAGATGTTGGAAGAGGATCTCCTTGCAGAGAAGTTTATAAACTTCAGGGTCAATTTCTTTGTGGTGATTTCGAACGATGCTGTAAAGGCCTATTATAGTGAACATCAGGACGAATTCGGAGCCAGGACACTTGAAGAAGTTCATAATGAGATCAAGGAAAGGCTGTTTCAGGTAGAATCCAAAAGGAGATTAGAGGAATATATCGAACAGTTGAAGAAGAGGGTGAAAATTTCGGTGAATCTGTAGCGAAAAAAGGGGACTGAGTACGAAGTGGCGGTATAATTTAGGGGCATCACAGTCCTCAAAACCGCGTAACTGTACAGTTTAATCGTTGGGCCGTTCATATTTCCTAAGGAGGGCACAAAGCATGCTGACGCAACGACTGGGATTCATTTGCACCTGCAAGCCGTTACTCATTGCATGAGGAAGCAAAAGAATCCGATTTGCTCCCATGTCCCAACATGGGCCTGATAGAATTGAAGTTTTTCCTGCCCCTCGTGATCCTATTCACTCCTCACGGCCGCGGGTGACACTCGGCATGGATCTTCCTGAGTCTCTCCCGGTTGATGTGGGTATAGATCTGGGTGGTGGAGGTGTCTGCATGGCCGAGCATCATCTGGACCGAGCGCAGGTCTGCCCCCCTCTCGAGGAGGTGGGTGGCAAAGGAGTGCCGTAACGTGTGGGGTGAGACCTCCCTGTCTATCCCCGCAAGTCTTGCATACTTTTTGATGATCGTCCAGAAGGCCTGCCTTGTCATGCCCCTTCCCCATGTGGAGACAAAGACATGGGGAGAGGTACGGCCCTTCAGGAGCGCCGGTCTCGTCCGTTCGATATAGCGTTTTACCTTCTCTAAGGCATACTCCCCCATCGGGACGATCCGCTCCTTCCCCCCCTTCCCGAGGGCGATGACAAATCCTGCCTCTAAATTGATATTGCCGGGTTTGAGTCTGATCAGCTCTGAGACCCGGAGTCCGGTGGCATAGAGGAGCTCTATCATGGCCCCATCCCTGAGCCCCGTGGGTTTGTCTTCCCCAGGCTGTCTCAGTAAGGTCTCGACCTCTGCGAAGGAGAGTGTCTTTGGAAGCCGGTGCCATCCCCTCGGGGTCTCCAGATATTCCGTAGGATTGACGTTGGTGATCCTGTCCTGCAGCATGAATTTATGGAAATGCCTGATCGCCGCAATATACCGCTTGATGGAGGATATAGATCTCTGCTGCTTCATGAACTGAGACAGGTATTCCCTCAGGATCTGGATGGTGATCTGATCCGGCGAATGGATGTCCCTCTCCTGAAGGTAGGCGGTGTAGCAGGTGAGGTCCCTCCGGTAGGATTCCAGGGTGTTGGATGAGAGGCCCCTTTCCACGGTAATGTAGTTAAAGAATCTGGAGAGTGCAGAGTCAAGGCTGTTATCCATGATAGAGGGGATATTACACCAGATAGGACACAGAAGGCAAACGCCGGCGGGTAGGGGAGGGTTTGAAACCCTCCCCTACGATGGGGATACGGTACGGTGAAATACGGCACGTGTCCCGGAAATCTGTGCAATCTAGCGTAGAGGTGCACACGAACAGGGGCGTTCTGAGGGTTCCACCCGATAGGCGGGGTTTTCCAACCCCGCTATTCTAAGGACGGGACAGGAATGTCCCGCCTATCGGTAACGCATAACATTACTATGGGGATACCTTACTGGCACACAAAATGCTTTGAACATAAAGATACCCTTGCACACCTTATATTGCATTTTCCGGAGAAACAATGTTACGATATTAAATTCTGGTGGAGGTGTATATTAATGGCTAAGCAACTTTTTATCAAGACCTTTGGCTGTCAGATGAATGAGCACGATACCGAGAAGATCGCCGGGGTATTGTCCGATATGGGCTATTCCCTGACGGATTCTCCTGACGGCGCTGACATGATTATCCTGAATACGTGCAGTGTCAGAGAGAAGGCGGAATATAAGTGTTACAGCGACCTGGGCCGGCTGCTGGAGCTTAAGAAGAAAAATCCGGACCTCGTGATCGGGGTCGGCGGGTGCGTGGCCCAGCAGGAGGGTGAGCGGATCGTGCAGAAGGCGCCCTATGTGGATATGGTTTTCGGCACAGACAATATCTCAGATATCCCCAGGCTCCTTGAAAAAAAAAGGGGGCAGAAAAAGGGTGCGGTGTCTACGGAGAGGCGAAGAAAGGGGTTAGTTCCCCAAGGGGGGACAGATTTTAAATCTGTCCCCTTCCCCTCCAGCAGCCTCCCGATAACGCGGAACCACCCGGTGAAGGCCTATGTAAACATTGTCGACGGGTGTGATAAATTCTGCACCTATTGCGTCGTCCCCCATACGCGGGGGCGAGAGAGGAGCAGGCAACCGGAGGATATATGCCGTGAGATCCGGGGGCTTGCATCCGCCGGCTATAAAGAGGTGACCCTGCTGGGCCAGAACGTAGACTCTTATGGGAAGGACACCGGAGGCCATACCGACTTAGCGGACCTCCTGCACAGGATCAATGATATCTCAGGGATTATGAGCATCAGGTTTGTGACCTCACATCCAGCCGATTTCAGCGACAGGCTCATCGACGCGATGATGAGACTGCCGAAGGTATGCGAGCATCTCCATCTGCCGCTCCAGTCCGGTTCTGATGCGGTACTTGAACGGATGAAGAGGAACTATACGTATCCTGAATACAGGGACAAGATCAGCAGGCTGCGTGAGGCCATCCCGGATGTGGCCGTCACCACGGATATCATTACAGGGTTTCCGGGGGAGAGTGCGGAGGACTTTGACAAGACCCTGGAGGCCATCGAAGAGATTCAGTATGACGGCATCTTTGCCTTCAAATATTCCAGGAGGCCCTATACCTCAGCACGCCTCTATGACGGACAGGTCCCCCGTGAGGTCAGTGAAGAGAGGCTGAGCCGGGCGCTGGAGATACAGGACCGCATCACCCAGGAGAAGAACCAGGCATGTATCGGCAGGGAGTTTGATATCCTGATCGAGGGAGAGAGTAAAAAGGACAAGAGAAACCTCACAGGCCGTACACGGGGGAATAAGATTGTCCATATACCGATGGAGGAGGGGATCTCTATCGGAGATTTTCTGCGGGTCAGGATCACCTCCGCCACACTCGCCTCTCTGAAAGGGGAGGTGGTCAGGCTGGGGCGCGGGCTATGAAGAGGTTTATCTCTCTATGGGGGCCTGTGGTCCTTTTCGCCGGACTTGTGTTTATCATGTCCTCCATGTCATCTCCGATAGATAAAAATCCGTTTCCGCACTTTGATAAGGTGGCGCATATCATAGAATATTCGGTATTTGCCATGCTCCTGTTCCGCGCCCTGCAGGGTACCTGGAGCGGCATAAACTTCTTCTGGCTTGCCTTCATCACCGTGATGATTACCCTGAGTTATGGCGCGAGCGATGAGTTTCATCAATCCTTTGTCGTGACAAGGACATCTGATATTAAAGACTGGGCCGCAGACGGGATTGGGGCCATAGCGGCCATGACCGCTGTCTTTATTAAGAGAAGGGTTTTCAGGAGGTCTCCGGATTGACAAGGATAGCCTTTTCCACACTCGGGTGTAAGGTCAATCAATACGATACCGCGGTGATCCAGTCTGTTGTAAAGAATGGGAGTGAAGGTTATGCCATCGTCCCCTTCGATGATGAGGCCGACATCTATGTCGTCAATACCTGCACGGTGACGGGTAAGGGAGACGTGGAATCCCGGAGGCTGATCCGGGGGGCCATCCGGCGGAACTCCAGGGCAAGGGTCGTTGTGACAGGGTGCTACGCCCAGACAAGGCCCGGAGAGGTGGCCGGTATCGAGGGTGTCTCGATGGTACTGGGGAATGAAGAGAAGTATGCAATCATGGACTACCTGAAACAGGATGGGAATCACACGGAACAGCATCAAGTCTTTGTCGGGGACATCTCGAATACCTCTTTATTCTCCTATCCCGGGCCTACCGATTTTCCGGCACGCACACGGGCCTTTTTAAAGGTGCAGGATGGGTGTGACAGCCGGTGCTCCTACTGCATCGTACCCTTTGCAAGGGGCGGGAGCAGGAGCCTTAATCCGGATGACGTGATCGGACAGGTCAGAGCCTTGGGCCGGTCCGGATACAAAGAGATCGTGCTGTGCGGGGTCCACCTCGGCGGCTACGGCCGGGACCTCTCTCCCCTCTATCCAAAGACGACCCTTGCGTCCCTGATGGAGAGGATATTGAGCGAGACAGAGATGCCGCGGATCAGGCTCTCCTCCATAGAGCCGAGAGAGATCACGGATGAGTTGATGGGTCTTATGGCCTCAGAAGACCGGATTTGCAGGCACCTCCATATCCCCCTTCAGAGCGGGGATGACGACATACTCCGCCGGATGAACCGGAATTATACCGTAGAATTTTTCGGGGATTTAGTGTCGAAGATTCATAAGGAGATCGAGGATGCCGGGATAGGGTGTGATGTGATGGTCGGCTATCCCGGGGAAGAGGAGCGCCATTTCGAGAAGACCTGCCAATTAATCGAGAGACTCCCCATCACCTACCTTCACGTCTTTGCTTATTCACCAAGGTCCGGGACTGCCGCTGCCGGTTTGAAGGAGACTGTAAAGGGGGATGTCAAGCGGGGGAGGAGCGAAGTAATCAGGGGTCTGGGTGAGGGAAAGAACACGGCGTTTAAGGAGAGATACATTGGAAGGGTGGTGGATATCCTTGTTGAGGAGAACCGGGATGATCTTACGGATCTGTTTAAGGGGTATACCGGGAACTATCTGAAGGTGCTTTTAGGCAGTGACCCTGAAGACCCTTCCTTAGTGAATGAGGTAGTCGGCGTACGCCTGTCGGGTATGGTGAATGACGCCCTTTCAGGTGAGGCGCTCAGAGGAGGCAAATAACGAAATCACTTCGTTGATCTTGTCTCTTGGTCCCATGAGAAAGACCCGGTCTCCTGCCTCAAGACACAGATCTTCCGCAGGGATGGTAAAGAGGTCAAGGTGGATGACCGCTATCACGATAACGCCGGGAGGGAGGGGCCATTCTCCCACCGTCTTACCGGCCATGAAGGATTCTTTCTCTACGGGGACCTCTTCCACAGTATAGCCGCCCCGCCGCATATATTGTTTTAATTCTTCGAGTTTTGGTTTGACGGTATCTTCCCGCAGGAGATGGATCTCTTTTTCGATCTTCGAGATGTCTGATTGAATGGTCTTGACAGTCTCCATGTAATCTTTAATGTGTGGATTATTGAGGACCTCGTTGAACGGGAGGTGGCGGAGTTCATAAATCGTCTTGCCGATATCGGTGTAGAGTCTGTCAACCTTTTTCTCAAGCTCAAAGATGCGGAAGAGGAGCTTTGCGACCTGGGAGTTCTCGCTGGTGGTAATCGCGATCTCAAGAATCCCCTTCTTGAGCCCGTCCAAGGCGATTCCCAGTTCTTTGTATATCCGGTTCAATCGGGTCATAGTACTCAAAAGTATATCGAAGGGAGAGACAAAATACAATATGGAAAAGGCCGGCATCAATCACTGGCCGGAGGAGGAGAGGCCGAGGGAGAGGTTGATCAAGGAGGGAGCGGATCACCTTTCTCCGGCCCAGTTGCTGGCGATCGTGCTCCGTACCGGAAGCGAGGGGAAGAGCGCCCTGGAACTGGCCATGGAGATCATCCGGCACTACGGCGACTTGAAGGCCCTGTCAGGGGCCACGGTGCATGAGCTCTGTGCCATCAAAGGAGTGGGCCTGGCCAAGGCCGCCGCGATCAAGGCGGCCTTGGAGATCGGAAAAAGGGCCGTGACCCAGCCGTTGGGTAAGAGGAGGCGTGTGCTCTCCAGTAAGGACGTCTACGATGTCTCCCGGCATTATATCCAGTATTTCCACGGCCTGAAGAAGGAGGTCTTCCGGCTGTTGATGTTAGACGGGAAGAACAGGATCTTTGCCGACTATACGGTCTCAGAGGGCTGCCTGACCTCCAGCATTGTCCATCCAAGAGAGGTCTACATCCAGGCCATCAGGAATTCAGCGGCCTCGGTCATATTCCTGCACAATCATCCCAGCGGCGACCCTTCCCCGAGCCCTGAGGACATAGAGATCACAAAAAGGCTTGTGGCTGCCGGGGAGCTCCTGGGCATCAAGGTCCTCGACCATGTCATCATGGGGGAGGGGGGATATCTGAGCTTCGCGGACAAGGGCCTGCAGTAGGTTGGGGGAGACAAGGGGGTCAGGTCTTGAATCTTGACATGTAGATGACTTTTATCTTAGGGATCGAATGTCAAGATTCAAGACCTGACCCCCTTCCTTTTCTTTAATAGTCAATACCCTTCTGAGGTTCTATCCCCTCCCTGAAGGCATGTTTGATCTCGTGCATCTCTGTGACTGTGTGGGCCCTTTGGATCACCTCAGGGTGGGCGTCCCTCCCTGTCAGGATCAGGTGCATCAGCAGCGGCTTGTTGTCAATGATATCTATGAGTTGAGGAAGGTCTATGAGTCCCAGTTTCAGCGCATTGTTGATCTCGTCCAGGATCAGGATATCAAACGTCCCTGACAGCATCTTCTCCCTTGCCAGTCTTATGGCGTCCTGTGCACCGGTCCTGTGTTCCTCGAAGGCACGCGTGTCGCCCATGATGCCGCAGAACCCCTTTCCTGTCAGATGGACCTCGACCTCCGGGGAGAGCCTCTGGATGCCATCCATCTCCCCGGCATACATATCCCCCTTGATGAAATGGATGATGCAGACCTTCATCTGGTAACCCACGGCCCTCAAGGCCATCCCCAGGGCAGCGGTGGTCTTTCCCTTCCCGGGGCCTGTGATCACGACCACGAGGCCGACCCTTTTCTTAGGTTCATAGACTGGGAGTTTTTCTTTATCCATTTTCATATATTATTCGACGGGCAAATATCATACAACACACATTCCTGGTGTTGTGGTTTTTTGGCCTGACAGATCTTCCGGCCGTGAAAGATCAGGAGATGCGACACGTTCCCCCATTCCCTTTCAGGGGTGATCGCCATCAGATCCTTCTCTATTTTAACCGGGTCTTCGTTCTTTGTAATCCCCAGCCGGAAGGCCACCCTCTTGACGTGGGTGTCCACGGCAATCCCCTCATGGAGGCCATAGGCATTGGAGAGCACGATATTGGCCGTCTTACGGGCCACCCCCGGGAGGCTGATCAGCTCCTCCATCGTCTTTGGGACCTCAGAATGAAA
>JACROQ010000078.1:0-900 GCA_016214375.1 Nitrospirota bacterium
ACGACGAGCCTGGGTGTGGCCACCTATCCCGATGATACGACGGATGGCTATGAGTCTCTGCTCAACAAGGTTGATCGTGCATTATATAGCGCAAAGCGTGACGGCAGGAATAAGGTTGCCTATTGTGTAAAGGATGTTGTATCTAATGGACCAGTTGGTGAAAGAAGATAACAGACAACAATATCTTGTCTTCCAGATTAGCGATGAAGAGTTTGCCATAGAAGTTTTTAAGGTAAAAGAAGTTATCAATGATACAGAGGTGACAGAGATCCCAAACACTAGTCCTTATGTAAAAGGGGTCATATCACGTAGGGGAGTGATTATCCCTATACTGGACCTTAGAAAATATTTGGGTTTTGCTGACTGCCAGCCCCAGAGGAAGACCCGCATCATTATCATTGGTCATAAACAATCCATGGCAGGTTTGCCTGTTGATTCTGTCATGGAAACAGAGAGTGTTCCCTCTGATAAGATTACTCCAGTGCCACAATTTGTGAAAAGAGAAAAGGCCGAGTTTCTAAAAGAAGTCATTGAACACAACAATAGATTTATTAGTGTTTTAAAAACTACTCTCCTCCTGGAGCGCTTAAAAATATGAAAGTAGATTGTGCCAGACCACATTTTATAGTATGGGCGGGGGAAAATGCCCTCGGCGATGTTGTCTCCTCTATCCTTGGAAATGAAGGGGTTAATACCCTGACCGTGCATGATAAGCATGAAATGTTCCGGTTTTTAGAAGAGTTTCAACCGGCCATCGTTATTCTGGATGAGAGTTTGCCCAAAATATTAGGATTTGAGGTGTATGAGGTCATAAAGCGGATTGACAGATTTAAAGACACGAACGTGATACTCCTCTCTTCGCGGCCTCAATGTATCCCGGGTGTTGATGAGAGCATTGAA
>JACROQ010000078.1:956-7523 GCA_016214375.1 Nitrospirota bacterium
GAAGAAGGAAGGAGATTTTATTCCAGTAAGATTCCCGCCGCCATCATCAGTACAACCCATTACTTCGATGAGGCCATTCAAAAATTTATTCGACGTGTGTGCTCTGAAAGTCAGCCCTGATTTCACTATGTTGTTCACTATTTTTTGAATATGAAAAACACAGCCCCTATCATTAAAAGAAACCCAACCGCATAGTTCCATCTGAATTCTTCCTTGAGATATAGTATTGAGAACACAGAGAATACGATCAGGGTGATAACCTCCTGGATCGTCTTTAACTGCGCGGCCGAATATTTATAATGTCCCATACGGTTAGCCGGCACCTGAAAGCAGTACTCCGCAAAGGCGATCAGCCAGCTGATAAAGATGACCTTCCATAAAGGGGATTCTTTATATTTCAGGTGGCCGTACCAGGCAAAGGTCATAAATACATTCGAGATCGTCAGAAGGATCGCTGTCTTCATTTTTATGATTGAATAAATTTTTTAAAAAGATTATTATAACAAGCTATGTCTGCGATTACAATAGCGGTTATAGATGGACAGGGGGGAGGGATAGGGGCCCATATCATCGAGAAGCTCCAAAAGACCCTCCCGGAGTCGTCTTTAGAAAAGATAGAGATTATAGCGCTGGGTACGAATGCGATAGCGACATCCTTGATGATGAAGGCCGGCGCCAATAAGGCTGCAACAGGGGAGAATTCCATAGTCCATATCAGTAGATCGGCGGATATCATCATCGGTTCCTGGGCCATTACCGTTCCGAACTCTATGCTGGGAGAGCTCACCCCTGTGATGGCTGCAGCTATTTCATCGAGCGGTGCAAAGAAGCTTTTACTCCCGCTTCCTCAGCAGGGGATAGAACTTATCGGGGTCATTCCTGAACCATTTCCACATATGATCGATAAACTGATTGACAGGATAAAGAGGATACTTTAATCTATGAAAGGGAGAGACCAACATGTGTGAGGCCAGTGTATATCTGCTCAAAGACGACAAAGAGGAGCTTTTCTTGGACAGTGTGGATATCTTAGAGCCGCAGGAAGGCGGGAAGATCTATTTGAGAAGTCTTGCCGGGGAGCAGAAGATATTGACTGCACGGATCAAGAGGATCAGGCTCGTGGAGCATAAGATTGTGCTTGAGAAGATAGAGGAGTAGAGGGTCTTTTTTGGGAGTTACAGGGAGGTCATGGGAGGGAGCTCTTCTATGGCCTCTTTTAATTTGGGTAATCGGATGAAATTAAATTTCATAGACCTTAAGCGCCAATATCTACAATATAAATCAGAGATTGATCGTGAGATCTCCGAGGTGCTGGATACGACTCAGTTTATCATGGGTTCCAAGGTAGCTGAACTGGAAAGGATGCTTGCGGATTATGCAGGGGTGCATTACGGAATTGGTGTAAGCTCTGGGACAGACGCCCTTCTGCTGGCGCTCATGGCGTATGAGGTCAAGCCCGGTGATGAGATTCTATGCCCCCCGTTTACCTTTGTGGCGACCGCTGAGGTCGTCTCCCTGCTTGGGGCGAGACCGGTCTTTGTGGATATCGATGAGAAGATGTACAATATCAATCCTTCGCTCATGGAAGATAAGATCACAAGACGGACAAAGGGGATTATCCCTGTAAGCCTCTACGGTCAGGTGGCGGATATGGACCAGATAAGGGGTGTTGCACAGAAACACGACCTCTTTGTCATTGAAGACGGCTGCCAGTCCTTTGGGGCAACCTACAAGGGGAAGAGGTCCTGCGGTCTCCCCGATGTCGGGACCACGTCGTTTTTCCCCTCCAAGCCTTTGGGATGTTATGGAGACGGGGGGATGGTCTTTACGGATGATGAGGTGATTGCCAAAAGGATACAGAGCCTGAGGAATCACGGGCAGGAGAGGCGATACCAGCATAAATACATTGGTATCAATGGAAGATTGGACACTATTCAGGCCGCGGTCCTCATTGCAAAATTCCGGCATCTGGAAGAGGAGATCAAGTTAAGGGAGAACAAGGGCGCCTATTATACAGAGGGCCTTAAGGATATGGTGGTCACCCCATACATTGAAGGTCATAACACCTCTGTCTATGCCCAGTATTCCATCAGGACAGACAGGAGAGATGACCTGAGTGATTACCTGAACAGTAAAGGGGTCCCCACAGCCATTCATTATCCTGTGCCCCTCCATCTTCAGGAGGCCTTTGATTATTTGGGCTGCAAAGAGGGTGATTTTCCTATAAGTGAAAAGGTCTCAAAGGAGATCGTCTCTCTTCCGATGTCCCCATTTATTACTCAGGATGAGCAGGACTATGTGATTGAGATGGTGAGGGGATTCTTGAAAGGGACCAAAGGCAATGGATAACCTGTACGCCGTCATTATGGCCGGGGGGAGCGGCACACGCTTCTGGCCTTTGAGCAGGGAGGCCATGCCAAAGCAGTTACTCCGGATCGACGGCGGGGAGACGCTGATACAGCAGACGATAGCAAGGGTAAGTCCGCTCGTGCCGACAGACCGCATCTACATCGTTACAAACAAGAATCATGCTGAGCCGATAAGATTTCAGGTGCCGGAGATCAGGAAAGAGAACTACATCATAGAGCCTGTTGCAAAAAACACCGCAGCCGCAATCGGCCTTGCCGCCATCCATATCAACCATCACAATCCCGATGGGGTCATGGCTGTGCTCGCCGCTGATCATGTCATCAGGCATAAAGACCAATTCCTTGAGACATTGAAGAATGCATCCGGGATAGCAAAGTCAGGTTATCTTGTGACCATAGGGATCAGGCCGACCAGACCTGAAACAGGGTATGGGTATATCGAGGCAGGAGAGAAGTTAGAAATCAGAAGTCAGAAGTCAGAAACTGAGGAAGCAGATGCGCCTATCGCATTTAGGGTGCTACGGTTTGTTGAGAAACCGGATATTGAGACAGCAAGGGCTTATGTAGAAGCCGGTTCTTACTACTGGAACAGCGGCATGTTCGTCTGGCGGGCCGGGGTTATCCTGGAAGAGATTGGCCGGCACATGGTCCCCCTCTATAAAGGTCTTAAAAAGATTGAATCTTCTTTCGGCAAAGGGACTGAGGAGTCCGTAACAGGGGAGGTCTTTCCCAAATTAGAATCCATCTCTATCGATTACGCTGTCATGGAGAAGTCTGACAAGGTCGTTGTAGTACCTGCTGACCTCGGGTGGAATGATGTAGGGAGTTGGACAGCACTGGATAAGATCTCCAACAGGGATGCCAACGGGAATGTGATCACAGGGAATGTCGTGGACGTCGACAGTAAGGATTCCATTATCTATGCTGCCAACAGGCTTGTGGCCACTCTGGGCCTGAAGGACACGGTGGTTGTAGATACAGAGGATGCGACACTGGTCTGCCGGAAGGACAGGGCCCAGGATGTTAAAAAGATAGTGGCAGAGCTGAAAAGACGGGGGGCTGAAGAGCGCGTGACGCACAGGACTGTGGTCAGGCCGTGGGGCTCCTATACGCTCCTCGAAAAGGGTGAGCGATACAAGATAAAACGGATCGTGGTCAATCCAGGGGCAAGGCTTTCGCTTCAGATGCATCATCACCGGAGTGAACACTGGGTGGTGGTATCAGGCACGGCCCGGGTCCGGCGGGGGGAAGAGGTATTCTTTGTGAATCCCAATGAGAGTACCTACATTTCCATGGAGATGAAGCACAGGTTGGAGAATCCCGGCAAGATACCCCTTCAGCTCATTGAGGTCCAGAATGGTGAATATCTTGAAGAGGATGATATTATCCGGTTTGATGATGAATACGGGAGGGAGTGAAGTTGACGCTGAAAAATGCCCATCTGCGGCGTCAGGACTGCGGGTTCTTCGCCTCAACGTACAGGAAGTACGCCTCGGCTCGAACCCTTGTCCTTCCTTGCACCTGGGCATTTTTGAGCGTCAACTTGGCTGACAATGTTAGTTAGGAGGAAGTGACTTATGGTTTCACCTAAAATTTTCAGGGAATATGACATCAGGGGGGTTGTGGGTGAGGATCTTACGAAAGATACCGCACGCCTGATTGGTTGGGCCTTTGTCAGATATCTGTCAGAGGCCAAACGGCTCCCGCCCTCTAAGGCTGCGGAACTTACAATGGCAGTCGGCCGGGATGTACGGCTCCACTCGGAGATGCTCTGCAATGGGCTGATCGATGGAATCACCTCTGCCGGGGCCCGTGTCATTGATGTCGGGGTATGTCCGACACCGCTTGTATACTTTTCGCTCTATAATATTAATGTGGATGGCGGCGTCATGATTACAGGGAGCCATAATCCACCTGAGTTCAATGGATTTAAACTCTGTGCCGGGAAAGAGGCGCTCCATGGGGATTCTATTCAGGAGATACTGCGGATTATCGAGAGGGAGAAACCGGCCTTTGACACGTCCGGAGGCGCACGGCTGATCGAAAAGGTCGCATACACCGAGATCATCCCATCCTATCTTGCGTATCTCAAAGAGCAATTTGTCTTTCCAGATCAGGTTATAAAGCCTGCGATAAAGGTCGTTGTGGATTCAGGCAACGGGACTGCAGGGGTGATAGCCCCTGCCATATTACGGGAGATGGGGTGTGAGGTGATCGAGCTCTATTCGCAACCGGACGGCCGGTTTCCAAATCATCCTCCGGATCCGACCGTTCCCGAAAATCTTGAAGACCTTATTAAATCAGTAAGGCAAAACAATGCGGATCTCGGCGTGGCCTATGATGGAGATGCGGACAGGATCGGCGTGGTAGATGAAACAGGGGACATCATATGGGGTGACCGGCTGATGATTATCTATGCCAGAGAGATATTGAAGGAATGGCCCGGAGGGACCGTCGTCTCTGAGGTCAAGGCCTCACAGGTCTTATACGATGCAGTAGAAAAGTCCGGCGGGAATCCGATCATGTGGAAGGCCGGGCATTCGCTCATCAAGGCCAAAATGCGGGAGGTAGAGGCCGTCCTTGGCGGCGAGGTCAGCGGCCATATCTTCTTTGCAGACCGGTTCTATGGATATGATGATGCCATATATGCCACCTGCAGGCTGATAGAGATCTTAAGAAGAGAACGGCCGGCAAGGGACAAAAAGGGAGAAGAGAAGAGGGGGGTAAGCTTCCTGCTGGAAGGGGTCCCGGTCACCTATACAACGCCGGAGATCAGGATCCCCTGTCCTGACGAAAAGAAGTTTCATGTAGTTGAAGAGATCCAGAGATTATTCTCTTCCCCGGGTTCCCGGCCCAAGACCCCTGGCAGCCTTCACATCAAAGATGTGATCACCGTCGATGGCGTTCGCGTTGTGTTTGATAATGGCTGGGGGCTCATACGCCCCTCCAATACCCAGCCGGTCTTAGTCCTGCGGTATGAGGCAGACACCGAAGGACGGTTGTCTGAGATCAGGACATTTATGGAGAATGTGTTGAAGGAGCGGTTAGCCTCAGCCTGAGGTGTTTCAGTACACTGAAGGCAATCCTGATGAGATCAAACCGGATGGGTTCCCTGTGCGGCAGGAGAAAAGCCTTATCAACGAAAAGCCCCAGCGGAGTGCCCATCATCTCGATCCCGTTGAGATCAATGTCTCTGTTATAATATTCCCTAAGGGCGGCAAGTGTCTCGACAGAAGAGACTGGAAGACCTATGATCTCACAGAGCACCCTGTCCAGCGGGAGACCGTCCACCGAGGCGGCTATCAGACCGAGCTGTTTTGGCTGTCCACTGACAGGCCCATTCCCCTCCATAGCCACAATGCCATCTATGATGTGGAGTGCGGGGTTCAGGATGTGATACACATCCAGGAGCATCTTTCCGAACCGGTGATCTTTGTCCCCTGCCCTGAAGTGCCAGAGGGGCTTTCGTTTTCCGACCACACATCCAAAAAGGTTTTTTACGGCGCCTGTAAACCCTGCCTGTACATGGGTCTTTAACTTGGGGAGGTTGATGATCTTATCCGCCTCTACTGCAGTCCGGTCGATGGAGATACCCTTTATCCAGGAGCCCTGGACAGGAACATATACAGGATTATTAAATGGGACAAGGGGGATACCATATCGTTTACAGATATCCGTAATCCCGGTCGGTAATGCGACAGCCGGCAGATCTCCAAAGGCCGGGCTGTCCCCGATAAAAGGGCGGCCCCCGCAGTCGAGCGCCAGACGCACAACCGCCTCAACAACAGCAGGGTGGGTCGTTGCACAGACCTCCGGTGGCACTCCTTTGATGAGGTTCGGTTTGATCAAGACCTGGTCTCCTGGGAAGACAAACCGTCCGATTCCTCCAAGAGGGTCTACAGCGGTCTGAAGCGCCTTGGAGACATTTCCTATCTCGTAATCCTGGCAGTTGGATAAGACGACAGTGTGCGGCCCTTTGACCAAACTCTTCCCCTTCCCTAAATGAGTGATACAGTAATGGTATCCGCGATGAGGATGCCCCTGGGGGTCAGCCTTAACCGGTGATCTGTCGTATAGAGCAGGTCCCTGGCCTCAAGCGCTGCAAACCGGCTCGCGTGCGAGTCCTTGAGGGATATGTGAAACCGGTCTTTGAACCAGTCTAAATCGATCCCCCTGATCTTCCTCAGGCCGAGGAATA
>JACROQ010000079.1 GCA_016214375.1 Nitrospirota bacterium
ATTGAGGTCTATACCGGCAATATCTGTCCCTGCTTTTGACAAAGTGAGTGCAATAGCCCTTCCGATTCCACGACTTGCTCCAGTGATAAAAGCCACCCGATCACTAAGCATTCCCTTTTAACCCTTTTGAACCGATCAAAGTCTCCATCACTTTATTAAGGCTATCTCCGTCCTCTACGTTCAGTATGTCTATCTCAATATTTATCTCCCTTGCTATTCTCTTCTGGAGCCCGGAAAGTACACGCCCTGGTCCAACTTCCACGAAGGTATTGAAGCCATCTTTAATAAGAGTACTCATGGCCTCATCCCATCTTACAGGATGGGTGAGCTGCCGCACCAGTGCATTTTTTATCTCGGAGGATGAATGGACTATTCTGGCATCCACATTGGTCATCACGGGGGTCTTAAGATCAGAGAACTTCACAGCATCCAATACTTCTGATAACCTCTCAGAGGCAGTCTTCATCAATGGAGAATGAGAGGGAACACTTACGTTAAGCGGTACTACCCTCTTTACCCCTTTCTCTTTAGCGATTTCCATGGCCTTATTAACTGCCTCCGGTATCCCCGCAATAACGACCTGATCAGGGGCATTATAGTTTGCAGGAGCTACAATCCCATATATTGAAGCAGACTTGCAAATCTCCAATACGGTTTCTTTCGATAGCCCTAACAAGGCCGCCATCATCCCTTTCCTTGTCGGCATAGCATCCTGCATCAATTTGCCACGGGTTTGCACCACCGGTAACATCTCAATAAAAGAGACTCCCTCAGCAGCTACTATTGCGGAGTATTCTCCTAAACTATGTCCAGCAACGACCCCGGGTATTATCCCCTCTGCTGACAGAATTTTCCAGGCTGAAATACTGGTGACTAAAATAGCAGGTTGAGTATATTCTGTCAAATTGATTTTATCCCCTTTATTTTCAAAACATAGGCCCTTAACATCCCACTTTAATATGTCCTCAGCAGTGTCGAATACCTCCCTGGCGACAGTAAAATGGTCATAAAGAGATTCCCCCATTCCTATGTTCTGGGAACCCTGTCCCGGAAATATAAAGGCAATCTTCCGCATCACCATTTTATTAAAGCAGCCCCCCATGTCAGTCCGGCGCCAAATGCCTCCAGGAGAATATAGTCACCCTTCTCGATTTTTCCCTCTCTTATTGTTTCATATAAGGCAATCGGAACGGATGCGGCAGAAGTATTTCCGTAGTTAGCAAGATTTACTTTAAACCTTTCCATCGGGACGTTCAACTTTTTACTAATCGCCTGTATGATTCGCAAATTAGCCTGATGAGGGATAAAAAGCTTAATATCATCCGGCGTAAGGCCATTGCATTTTAATGCCTCTTTTATGACCTCACTCATCGTATTAACCGCCACTTTAAAGGTCTCATTGCCGCGCATCTTGATGTACTGAAGGCGATTTCCTAACATGGCCTCACTGGGGGGATTTCGCGACCCTCCTCCGGGAACATAGAGTAAGTCCCATAAGGCACCATCTGAATACAGATGGGTAGAGATGATGCCGCTGTTACCACTATCCGCCTGCAGGACTGCGGCACCCGCACCATCCCCAAAGAGTACACAAGTGTTCCTGTCCGTCCAATCCACCACCTTTGAGAAGGCATCAGCTCCTACAACAAGTCCTGTACGATATATCCCGGATTTTATATACTGATCTGCCACAGATAGCGCATAGATAAACCCTGAACAGGCCGCTGAGATATCAAAAGCGAATATGCCCTGGACCCCGAGTTTCTGCTGAACGAGGCAGGCAGACGATGGGAACAACATATCAGGGGTCACCGTGGCCACGATTATAAAATCCAGGTCTCCAGGTTTGATCCCTGCATCTCTTATCGCTATTTGAGAAGCCAGATAGGCAAGGTCAGAAGTAGCCTCTTCCTCAGAGGCTATCCGCCGTTCAGAGATGCCCGTCCTATCCAATATCCACTCGTGCGAGGTATCCACCATTTTCTCAAGGTCATAATTGGTAAGGACCCTCTCCGGGACGTAGGAACCCAAACCAATAATCCTGGAACGAATAGGCATGTTATCCCACTCCCTCCGCGTAGGACATCATCATCTCTGCAATATCCTTTTGGAGATAATTTATCGTCTGTGACTCTGTCAACTCCACGGCCATAGCGATAGCATTTTTTATGGCGGTTGGAGAAGAACGGCCGTGGCATATAATGCTGACACCATTGACTCCCAGAAGAGGCGCCCCGCCATATTCTGCGTAATCAACCCTCTTCTTAAAAGAGGTAAATGCCGGTTTTAAAAGCAAGTATCCAATTTTACCAAACAGGGACTTCTTGATCTCCCGGGCTAACAACTTGCCTATTATTTCAGCAACACCTTCACTGATCTTGAGTGCAACATTCCCTATGAACCCATCGCAGACAACCACATCGGCATTCCCGGTATAGACCTCCCTACCCTCAATATTTCCTACAAAATTAAGCGGACTATGCTTGAGATGCCTGAAAGTCTCCTTCGTTAATGTATTGCCTTTAGTATCCTCTTCTCCGATACTTAACAGGCCTATTCTTGGATTCTCCAGATGCATCACCTTCTTTGCATACACATGTCCCATGATTGCAAATTGGTAAAGATGTTCGGGTTTACAATCGACATTGGCGCCTACATCCAGCATCATTGCCCTTCCCTGAAGAGTAGGAAGGATCGTTGCAATGGCAGGTCTTTCAACACCCTTAATAGGGCCTAATATGAAGAGGGCTGCAGTCATTGTCGCGCCTGTATGGCCGGCGCTCACAACGGCCGAGGCCTTTCCGTCACGGACCAGAGCAGTGGCCACAACGATAGATGAGTCTTTTTTACGACGGACTATCGAGGCAGGACTCTCATGCATTTCTATCCGCTGTGACGCATGACCTATGGAAATAGGGAGGCCGGTAGCCCCCTGTTTCTCCAGTTCAGATTTTAAGAGCCTTTCATCTCCCACAAGGATGATTTCGACACGATACTCCTTTGCGGCGGCGATGGCCCCCTCGACTTCTATAGATGGAGACCTGTCCCCTCCCATAGCATCCAAAGCGATCTTCATTTATATCCCTTGTATTTATTCCTCAATAACGGTTATGACTTCACGCCCTTTATAAGTGCCACAGTTAAGGCATACATGATGAGGAAGCTTTGTTTCGTGACACTGCGGACATAGAACATAGCCTGGCTGTGCAAGCTTTTTATGAGTCCTCCTTTTATCACGGCGTGATTTGGATATTTTATGTTTTGGATTTGGCATGGTATCTATCTCCTTTTATGATTAATTCATAATTTATGAAATCGTAAAAAGTCCTTCTCTGTCACCCTGAGCGAAGCGAAGGGTCTGATAACTCATTGTTTTATCAGATTCTTCGCTCCGCTCAGAATGACAAATAGTGCTTCTGGCGACTTTTTA
>JACROQ010000083.1 GCA_016214375.1 Nitrospirota bacterium
TTTTTCAAATTGCAGCTTTAAATCGTTCAGTAGTTTCAAGGTTTCCTCCTGTTTTGATTTTTCCGCAATTATAGCATTTTCTCTTTATTTATTAAAGGATTATAGTTTATACACAGACTCTAATTAAATGAAAAATCCCAGAATAAAGTAAAATATAACCAGTACCTTTTATACGCATTAGACAGGTATTGATAGTCTGTTTTAATTGCATATCAGCGGCATCATACCTAATCCCGCTTTATACCTCCACGACCTCACCTTCCCGCCTTGCAATCTCGATAATTGCACTGGAATCGTCCTCAAGCCACTGTTTTTCTCCGCAGGGAATCGGTTCAATCCGGTTGTCCGTTCTTGCGGCGAGATGCCATAGCATGTTTATGTCCTTCCTTTCTCGCCTTTCATCGAATTGAGGCGATACTACAAGAAGGTCTATATCGCTTAGGTCGCTTGATCGCCCGGTTGCATGGGAGCCGAATATGACCCCGTATCGCACAGAGACCCCGTTCTCTCGAACCTTTCTGAGAAAGGCTTCTACTGATGATCTAACTGCTTTATCAACCATTTGAATATCTCCTCTGCACGAACCATAAAGTTGTTTACCTCTTCCTGAGTCGGAACAGGCAATAACAATTCTGGATAACGCCCTTCGATATTGAACTCATTTGCTTCAGCCAGCAGGTTTTGTTGTTCCTGTGTAAGTCCCAGACCGGCTTTTTCGGCAAGTCTTACAAGGTTATGAATAGGCGGGGCGATATTATCCGTATTACGGCAGACATGAGCTTTTAGAATCTTTTCAAGCGCAAGATGAAGAAAAAAGAGGCCGTGCCTGAAGCGGTTCCTCCCGATTAGATCCTTGCCAACCTCCCAATCTTCCATAGCACCGTTACGCCAGTATTCAACCTGCTTGCCAATGTTTAACATGGACTCATATTAATTTTATCAGTTCCTTTTGTCAAATGGTTTAGGGGGAAGATTGTTGAATGCCCGGTTTTTTAGTGATATTATTTACAACATAATCTGAAAAGGAGAATCAACATGAAAAAGGTTCTGTTGACTATAACACTAATTGGTTTTCTTGCAACCGGTGCTTTTGCTTTAGAACATTCACAGATGCATGAGATGATGATGGAACAGGGCGGGCCTAAAACAGATACCCGGACAGAGTTAAAGATGCCTGAGCCTATGAAGGTGATGCATAAAGGGATAATGTGGTGGGGGGTATACTGGGGACAGCATATTCAATTCTGTAAACCACCCAGAGTTTGGCTGGATACTTACGAAAACGCCAGATATCAGGTAATAAATAAAGATAACTATCTTGAGTTTATAACTTGATTCGGCATTTGGGGGACAGTTACCGCCTGTTATCAAATGATAAAAACAAAATATTGATAGCCCCGGCTTATCAATGGCTTTCGCAATTGCCGTAGCGGCAATAGGTTTTCTGAAAGAGGCTACGGATTCCAGTCTTCTCTAATATCAGCTCCAGGGTTAAAAATCTCCGGACGGTAGGTAACTTCTCTTGACATCTACCTTCCCATATTATATAGTGCTGTCATCTTGAAAGTGATAACCAGTTTCAAATTGTGGCCCATAGACAGGGGGTATCTTCCTCTGTTAGGATAAGGTGTCTATGCACGATCATGGAACAGAAGCGATAAAAGCCGGCGAAAAGATAATCATCGTCGGCAATCCCAATGTCGGAAAGAGCGTCATCTTTGGTCTCCTCACCGGAAGGTATGCGGACGTTTCAAACTACCCTGGTACAACAGTAACCCTGACAACAGGTTCCTATAATATGGGTGGGGTAGATACTCAGGTCATTGATACACCGGGTGTGAATACCCTGATACCGATGTCTGAGGATGAAGTGGTCACAAGGGATATCCTCATCAATGAGCCTGCAAAACAGATCATACAGGTAGTGGACGCCAAGAACCTGAGCCGGGGTCTCGTCATAAGCATCCAACTCGCCGAGATGGGGCTCCCCTTTGTCCTTGTCCTGAATATGTGGGATGAGGCCAACAGCCGCGGCATTAATATCGATGTTGAAAAGCTGGCCGCTGCAATCGGGACGATGGTTATCCCGACGGTTGGTGTCGAGAGGAAGGGGATAAAAGAGCTGCGGGAGGCCCTTTATAAAAGGACTTTTCCTTCCATCGCTATAAATTATGGGGAGGCGATAGAGGCCGGGATCAGGAGATTGGAACCCCTCCTTCCGGAGGTGAAATCTAAACGGGCCATCTCCCTGATGCTCCTTGCCGGGGATGAGAGCCTTAAACCCTGGCTTAAAGGGCATGTCGGCATAATCGACATCACTAAGATTGAGTCGATCCGGCATGATATCCAGGATAAGTATTATGAGCCGCTGGGTTATATTATCAATCAGATCAGGGTAAAGAGGTGTGAAAAGGTCATTGCCGATGTCATGTCGAAGAGTCAGACCGATAGAAGCCCCATCATGGTCCATCTTGGCAACTGGGCAATGCATCCGGTATGGGGGATACCGGTACTCCTTGCGGTGTTATTTCTGACCTATGAATTTGTCGGTGTATTCGGGGCCCAGACCCTCGTAGATCTCCTTGAACACAAGCTTTTCGGGAGTTATATCAATCCCTCTATGACCAAGGTGGTGACCCTGTTGACCTCTGATACCTTTTTCCGGGACCTGCTGATCGGTGAATATGGGATTATCACTATGGCACTCACCTATTCCATCGCGATCATATTGCCCATAGTCGGGACATTCTTTATCGCCTTCGGTATCCTGGAGGACTCCGGATACCTCCCCAGGCTCGCCATGATGGTCAACAAGATATTCAAGCTCATGGGCCTTCACGGCAAGGCGGCGCTCCCGATGGTCCTTGGATTAGGGTGCGACACGATGGCTACCCTGACCGCAAGGATCATGGAGACCAGAAAGGAGAGGGTCATTGTCACACTCCTCCTCGCCCTCGGTGTGCCCTGTTCAGCGCAACTGGGTGTCATCCTCGGTATGCTGGGGGGGATATCCTTTTATGTGACCCTGCTCTGGATTTTTATTGTTGTGCTGGTCTTGTTTTTGGTAGGATTTGTGGCATCGAAGGTGATAAAGGGAGAGAGTTCTGACTTCGTCTTTGATATCCCGCCCTTTAGGGTCCCCATCCTGTCAAATATCCTGTTCAAGACCCTTTCGAGGATAAAATGGTATCTGAAAGAGGCTGTGCCACTTTTCATCCTGGGGACATTAATATTGTTTACCTTGGATAAAACAGGTGTCCTGAAGGTGATTGAGGCCGGCGCCTCCCCGATTGTGGTAGGTTTTCTCGGTCTGCCCCGGAAGGCGACAGGCGCCTTCCTGATAGGATTCTTACGGAGAGATTATGGGGCAGCAGGACTCTATGCCCTTGCTGAGGCGGGGGAGTTAACCCCCAATCAAATCTTAGTCAGCCTTGTGACCATTACCCTCTTTGTCCCCTGTGTGGCAAACTCTATGGTGATGATCAAAGAGCGGGGACTAAAGACGGCTGTAGCTATCATGGCATTTATCTTCCCCTTTGCATTCCTGGTGGGAGGTGTGCTAAATTTTGTCCTGAATGGACTTGGTATTAAATTATGATCCTGGGGAAGAGATAATAGAGGATGGACTACTGGAAATCAAAGGAGCAGCGGCTTGAAGAGGACAGGGTAGATGAGGTCCTTGAGCTGATCTGGATGTTGATTGAAGACGGGGAGGCGACCGTAGAAAATATCGCCAGGAAATCCGAAGACCCTCAGGTGTCGCCCCTGCTGAAGGATATCGAGTCCTTCGGGTTGATTTCTATCGATCATCACAGCGGGAAGGTTGCCTTTAAAGAGACAGGGAAGGGAAGGGCGGAACAGATCATCCGGCGGCACAGGATTGCCGAGCGGCTCCTCTCTGAGGTCTTTGAAGTAGAGGAGCGGCAGATCGAGGACCATGCCTGTGAATTAGAGCATACCCATGTCCTGGGGCAGGTAGTCGTGGACAGCATATGTACGTTCCTGGGACATCCCCCGACCTGTCCTCACGGGAAGGTCATCCCGAGAGGGGAGTGCTGCAAAAAGTTCTCCCTGGATGTCAAGCCGCTGGTAGGGTCATTGACAGACCTTCGTATCGGAGAAGAGGCGAAGATTGTCTTTATCTCATCGAAATATCATGCCCGGCTTGACCGTCTGAGTTCTCTCGGGATTATTCCAGGGAGTGTGATACGCCTCCACCAGAAACAACCTACCTATGTCATACGAATAGGGGAGACAGAGCTGGCCCTTGATAAAGACCTGGCGAAGGAGATATTTGTAAAGAAAATATGAATTGACAAAGAGGACATATCAGAGTGAAAATAGTTCTTGTAACCAAGGAGGGGCAAAGATGAGCATAGAAAAGATTGTAAAGGCGCTTAATCAGGATCTTGCTTTGGAAATTGCAGCGGCACTTCAATACCTGCATCACCATTGGACCGGAGAGGGCTATGACAGCCCTGCGGTTCTTGAGCTATTTGAAAAGATTGCACGGGATGAGATGAAGCACATGGAGATGCTTGCAGAAAGGATCAACTATCTGGGCGGTGACCCCACCCTCGCCCCG
Source organism: Nitrospirota bacterium (assembly GCA_016214375.1). Classification (GTDB taxonomy): domain Bacteria; phylum Nitrospirota; class 9FT-COMBO-42-15; order HDB-SIOI813; family HDB-SIOI813; genus JACRHF01. The sequence goes on from JACROQ010000083.1 coordinate 4,586, forward strand.
GCAGAGATCAAAAAGGGCGGCGACCTCCATAAGATGATGAAGGATGACCTTGATGGCGAAAACATGGCGATAAAGCAGTACAAGGTCCATATCAAACTCTTTGATGAATTGGGCGACCCGACAAGCAGGCTGATGATGGAGAAGATCCTTAGTGATGAAGAGCGCCATGCGGATATCTGGGAGACGACGCTGGGGATAAAGAAATAGGGCTGAGGTGAGCCGATGGCAGTATTAAAGATTGTAACCTATCCTGACCCCCGCCTTCAGCAAAAAAGCAGACCGGTGGAGAAGTGGGACAAAGAGCTCTATGGGCTCATAGAAGATATGGAACACACACTGGATGCCGCCCCGGGGCTCGGACTTGCGGCCGTCCAGGTCGGGGTTTCCCTGCAGGTCTTCCTTTATGATGAGAATGCAGGGGGGGGGAAATCAACAAAGAGTTACACAGCAATGATAAACCCGGAGATAGCCTTCCAGGAGGGTGAGATAAAGGAAGAAGAGGGCTGCCTGAGCATCCCGGATTACAGAGATACGGTTGTAAGGGCGGCTGTTGTCAGGGTAAGAGGGTTTAACAAGGAAGGGGAACCTGTAGAGGTTAGCGGGGAAGGACTTCTTGCCAGGGTGTTCCAGCATGAGATAGACCATGTGAATGGAGTCCTCTTTATTGACAGATTGAGCAGCCTCAAGAGGGGTTTGTTCCTGCGGAGGATGAAGAAGCTTCAAAGGCAGACGAAGGCGGAGCTGTCAGGAAAGGTATGACAGTGGAAGCGGTCCCGGCCGTCGTATTCATGGGAACCCCCTCCTTCAGTGTTCCTTTTCTCGATACCCTGTTAAAAAGTGGAAGACGAGTTGCAGGGGTTCTCACACAACCGGACAAACCCAGAGGGCGGGGGCAAAGGCTTACGGTCCCTCCGGTCAAAGAGTTTGCCATTGAACATAACCTTCCCGTATTTCAGCCAGGACGGCTTTCTGACCCTGCGGTTATAGAGCAGATAAAGAAGATCCATCCTGAATATATTGTCGTCGTTGCCTACGGCAAGATCGTCCCTGCAGAGATATTAAGAATTCCTGAGAAGGGCTGCATTAATGTTCATGCCTCTCTCCTTCCCGAATACCGCGGGGCATCCCCCATTCAATGGGCCATCATCGAGGGGCGGACTTATACGGGTGTCACCACCATGGTCATGGCAGAGACACTGGATACCGGGGACATATTACTTCAGGAGGAGATAGGGATTAATAGAAATGATACAGCCGGGGGCCTTAGTATCAAGCTCTCGGAGACCGGTGTGAGACTTCTTGTCAGGACATTGGATGGTTTAGACCGGGGGGAGATAGTACCGAGGCCTCAGGACCATGCAAAGGCCACTTATGCCCCTCTGCTCAAGAAAGAGGACGGCCTGATAGACTGGGGGGCGGCATCAGAGGACATCTTTAACAAGATACGGGGATTTGACCCATGGCCCGGGGCCTATACCTTTTATAAAGGGGACCGATGGGGGGTCTGGAGGGCAGAAGTCTTTGAGAAAAGGGATTCAACCCATTCCCCGGGTGAGATTATCGGGGTCCAGCCTGGTGGGATTGTTGTTGTCACCGGGGATGGCGCCTTAAAGGTTACAGAGATACAGGCAGAGGGGAAGAAGAAGATGTCCGTTGCCGAGTATCTGAGGGGGCATAAGGTAGAGGGGGGGGTAATCCTGGACAAAGGGAGAAGACAGTAAGATTGATGAACTCGTAAAAAGTTGCCAGAAGCACTATTTGTCATTCCTTCACTTCGTTCAGGACGGCGTCTGAGCGAAGCGAAGCATCTGATAAACAATGAGTTATCAGACCCTTCGCGGAGTTTACCCTGAGCAAGATTCTTCGGTCGCTTCGCTCCCTCAGAATGACAAGCGAAGGGCTCAGGGTGACAGTGAAGGACTTTTTAGGAGTTCATCAAGATTGACACGGCGTAAAACATGCTTATAATATCTTTGTATCGTTAAATTCAATCTGGAGGGATGAAAAGGTGAACATCAATACATTAAAGACAACCTTCTTTCTGGCCATTCTAACCGTGCTGTTTGTATCTGTAGGGCAGATGTTAGGGGGAAGGAATGGGGCGACGATGGCCTTGATCATGGCGGGCCTTATGAACGTGGTGGCATACTGGTTCAGTGATAAGATCGTGCTTGCCATGTATAGGGCCAAAGAGGTTAAGGAGGCGGAGGCCCCGGAGCTCCACAGCATCGTCCGGGGATTGGTCATGAGGGCCCATCTGCCGATGCCGAAGGTTTATATGATGGATAATCCCACCCCGAATGCCTTTGCCACCGGGAGAAATCCGGAGCATGCCGCCGTGGCGGTTACCACCGGGATCGTGGGGCTGCTTTCGAGAGAGGAGCTCACCGGCGTGATAGGCCATGAGCTCTCCCACATCAAAAACCGTGATATCCTGATCAGTACCATTGCGGCCACAATTGCAGGGGCGATCAGTTATTTGGCGCACATCGCCCAGTGGGGATTGATGTTCGGAGGGCGTCGGAATGAAGAAGACCGTAACCCCCTGGGCTCCATTTTGACGATTGTTATGATGATATTGGCCCCCATAGCCGCTATGTTGATCCAGATGGCCATCTCCCGCTCCCGGGAGTACAAGGCTGATGAGGGAGGGGCATCCATATGTGGAAATCCACTGGCATTAGCGGACGCCTTAAAGAAACTCCAGGCAGGGGTACGGCGTATCCCGATGGAGGCCAATCCGTCACTGGCCCATATGTTTATCATCAGCCCCCTTACCGGGGGAGGATTGCTGTCCCTGTTCTCCACCCACCCACCGATAGAAGAACGCATAGCACGTCTTGAGGCCCTGGCAATAAGACGCTAAAGGGCAAAAAATCCCTTTGATAATTTTTTTGTTGACAACACCTCGATAATTATGCTAACTATGAGAACCATTTAAGGAAGTTATCTTTAAAACAACAGTAATCTTTTTTATCGAGGGGTGGTACCAATGAAAAAAGTTATTATTGTCGTGTCCTTTTCAGTCCTTGTGGTTTCTCTCTTCAGCCTTGTAAAATTGCGGTCTACGCACGCGGAATATGCCGATCTTACGCTGAATAGATATGCAGAGCAGGCCGGAATGCCGCCTGTCATATTCCCTCACTGGTTTCACAGGATCAGGTTTAAATGCAAGGTTTGTCATGAAGATATATTTATCATGAGACAAGGGTCCAATGATATCAATATGGGAAAGATCATCCAGGGCGAGTATTGCGGGAAATGTCATAACGGAAGGATAGCCTGGGCGCCTCTTTATTGTGACAGGTGTCATTCAGGGGCGAGTACCATTGTGATACCACAGGCACGAGGATTTCTTAAATGACGGCCTCGTAAAGAGTCTTGAAAGTGGACGGATTCGTAAAAAGCTCCATATGCAAGGCGCACAAATCCTGAGGAATGAGGCGTACTTGTAGTTACGCCGCAATGACGAAGGATGCAGTGCAACGCCGCAGATGGACTTTTTACGAATCCGTCTTAAATAGGCGTTACATTACAGAGAAGTCATAGAGGTTAAAAGAGGGGGGCTTTATAATGAGTGGCAAGAATAAATTCAGGTTCTTATTATCCACCATATTTATGGTTATCTCTGTACTGATTATAGTCGCATGCGCACAAAGGGAGGTAAAACAAGAGCCCCCGGCTGTAGAGACACTTCCTGCTGCCGCAGAAGCAACGCCTCTGCCAGCCGCTGCACCGGCCCCTCCGGCTGAGGCAAAGGCAGCCCCTTCTGCGCCGGCGCCTGAGGCCGCCCCAGCTCCTCAAGCTGCACCGGCCCCTGCCACGGGTGCTGCGGGGGTCCCTGATCAATATAAGAATATTGACCCGTCCCTCTTGATCTATTTAAGCTCACGAGGCGTTCTTGCAGGTACCGGTGATCCGTCGGGGGTGGCGGGGGATGCAGAAAAGGTAGGCCAGTTATCTCATCCTGCCGCTATGGAGCTTGCCAAACTTCCCAAAGATAAATACGGATTGGTCGATTGGGCTGTCGCTATCAAGAGCGGCATGCTCAAACCTCTGGACTCTCTCGAACCCGGAGCCGGTTCGGCTCCTCCTTTCAACTTGGATATCGTGATCCATACAAAGAGCAATTTTATGCCGGATGTCGTATTCCCTCATTATACGCATACTCTATGGTTGACCTGCACGAATTGCCACGTCCAGATCTTCCAGATGAAGGCAGGGGGTAATCCGGATATGACGATGCCCAAGATAGCCGCGGGAGAATATTGTGGAAGGTGCCATAACAGGGTGTCATTTCCACTCACGGACTGTACCCGCTGTCATGTGAAACCGAAAGAGGCTGCAGCCTCGCCTGCACAGCAGAAATAATACTATATAGGTATGATAACCTTTGATTCGAGCTTCCTGGATAGTAGTGATAATGGCCATCGTGGGGTGTATCGTTGTTGCCCCTGTTGTATTGGCCCAGGAGACAGGAACATCCCCTGAGGAAGGCACCGTAGTTCATGAGGTACGCATTCCAAAGGGGGCAGCTATGTTTATCCCTGCCCTGCTGACGATAAAGGCCGGAGAAGCGGTAACCTGGATCAATGAGGATGACAGGGGACATCCGGTTGCCGGCATTCCAGGTCAGGGGACCAACGATAAGGAAATTTTTTCCCAGCCTATAGCCCCCGGCAAATCATGGAGCCATACTTTTAAGAAGGCCGGTGAGTATCCCTATTTTTGTTATATACACTATGTGATGATGGGGGCAATAATCGTTGAGGGCGACCAGGGACAGCCAAATTAGTCCATAGTGAAAATGGCAATAAAATGGATTCATCGGACCGTACTCGTAATAACCCTTCTCTCTTTTAGCCTGTTGGCATTTTATTTATCAACGGCCTATACACAGCAAAACACCCCTCAAGAGGTACCGCAGCAGGGGGCGCCCCAGCAGCACGCGATCCCTCTGCAGATATTGCCAAAGGATAATGCCGGAAATGTCGATTGGGTAAAGTCACTAAACCAGGGGATCATAAAGCCGTTAGAGTCTCTGGACCCAAATAAGCCGTCCACCCCTGTAATTGATCTGGATATTGTCTTTAAGGTCAAGGGGGATTTGCCTGATGTGGTGTATCCCCATTATCCGCATACGCAGTGGCTCGCCTGCAGTAACTGTCACCCAAAGATATTTATTATGCAGGCCGGGGCTAATAAAGTAACCATGAAGAAGATCGAAGAAGGCCAGTTCTGCGGGAGATGTCACGGCATTGTAGCCTTTCCTCTCTCCAACTGCACGAGATGTCATTCTAAACCAAAGCGGTAACCCTGTTATCTTATCTCCACAGGACAGGGAGCCCTATCTGGAATATGACCCCGCTATCAGGTTCTGTACGGTTTTTTACGTGGACCCACCCATGATGGCTGGCTATGATACGGTGTACAATAGCCAGGCCGAGACCTGTCCCTGCAGACTTGGTTGTAAAGAACGGATTAAATATGTTGGCCATGATCTCCTGCGGAATACCTGGTCCGGTATTGCTGATCTCTATCTGAACCTCAGGAGTACTCACCCATAGGGATCCCCCGCTCTCCCCCATAGCCTGTTCCGCATTGGCGAAAAGATTGATAAAGACCTGCTTCAACTGCTGGGGGTCTGCTGATATCAACGGGAGTTCCGGCGATAGTCCGGTCACGATCCTGACATTCTTGGCAGAGAGACTGTCCCGGAAAAGGAACAGGACATCTTCTATGACCTTGTTGATATCTGTTGACACAAAGGCAGGCGGGGCCTCCTTTGCAAAGGCCAGAATCTCCTGCAGAATCCTCTCCAGGCGATAGACTTCCTGAAAAATAATATCCGAGTACTTCCTGGCCTGCTCATCCGTGGCAAGCTTATCCCTGAGACGTCTGGCAAAGCCTCCAATAGAGACTAAGGGGTTTCTTATCTCATGGGCCATACTGGTGGCCATCTCCCCGAGTGCCGCCATCCTTTCCTGCTGGATCAGCCTTTCCTGCGCCTCCCGTAAACTCTTATTGGTCTCTTCTAAGTTGGAGTACACTATGGCGTTTTCGATGGCCAGACCGGCCTGATTCGCAAACATCATCAAAAATCTCATATCATCTTCTGTGATCGGCCTCTTGGTGAAGTGATTGTCGACGAAGATGGCGCCGATGGCCTTACCCTTCGCAATGAGGGGGGCTGTGGCAAAGCTCTCTGTCTTGATCGCATCGCGCAGGGGTGGGAGGGTCCGCGGGTCATGCATGGCATCATGAATAATATATCCCTGCTTATCGAGGATGGTCCTGGCCAATACACTGGTACCCCCATTGATGGGGACCCGCAGGCTCATCGTTAACTTGTTTATGGAGGAATCTTTGTGAACAACCATATCATCATCGCTCAATATCCTCTCCCTGAGGCTCCCTGAAGAGGGCTGCCTGTTCCACATGAGTAACGCCTCCTCTCCGCTGTCAGGGCCGACACCCAGAACACCTTTAAGGACATTTTCTTTTTCGTCGACGAGGAATAGGATAGCCCTGTTAAACCCCAGTCCTCCGCCGATGGTGACCCCTGTGAGTATGATATGGAGCAGCCGGTCCATATCCAGTGTGGTGGCTAAGGCGCTTCCTATTTCGTGGAGGATCGAGAGTTCTGTGGCCTTTTTGATATTCTCTTCTGCCAGTTGTTTTGCCTTCTCATAGAGATTTGCATTCTCTATTGCAATAGAAGCTTGTCCTGCAAATGTAGAGAGGAACATCAGATCAGAGGAAGAGAATTTCGGGGCAGACACCTTGTTGGCAATCTCTATAGTGCCTATGAGGCGGTCTTTTACTATCAACGGAGCCCCTATCAGATTCCTGATAGGCAGGTATTGGGTCTTTATATCGTCTGTATCCATAGTCTCAAGGATGAGACTCTCCTTATGTTCTCCGATCCATCCTGTTGTCCCCTCCCCTATTTTGAACCGCAGATGGGGTATCATCGAAGGGGATGCGCCGAAGAGTGACTTCGTGACCAGTTCTTGCGATTGTTCATCATATAATGTGAGAATACCGAACCCCCCGCCCAGCAGATCACAGATCATTCTGAGTACAGAGTCAAGCACAAAATGGAGGTCCAGGATGGATGTCAGCCCCTTTGACAGTGAAAAAAGGGTCTCCATCTCCCTGGCATTCTTCAGGGTTTGCTGATAGAACTTTGCATTTTCTATAGCGATAGAGGCCTGACTGGCCAGGGTTGACAAGATCTGCAGGTCTTCATTGGTAAATGTTGCAGTCTCTTCTCCTTCCACATAGGATTTGTCGTAGAGTGTGATGGTGCCGATAATATGGTCCTTTGTCTTCAAGGGCACGCCCATGACACAGCAACTGGCAATCTTGCTCACCGTTATAAACTCCTCGTTTAAACTTGTATCGGAGATGAGTATGGGGTTTCCAGTCTCTACAATCTTCCCCGCCACCCCTTTCCCTATATCGAGGTCTTCAAGTCTCTTTGCGTCCTCATCAGGCATACTGTAGGCCTTTACAACAAGCTTGTGAGACTCCGGATCGAGCAGTCTCAATACCCCGCCCTTTGCCTTTGTAGCACACACGCTGTTTTTTATAATCAACTTCAGGAGGGTCTCGAGGTCTAAGGTGGAAGTCAGGGCCTGCCCCACCTCATACAATGTGGTCAGTTCCAGAAGACGGTGATTGATGCTCTCGTATAATTGGGCATTCCTGATAATGCCGCCGATTTCTCTTGCAATGGTTGAAAGGAGAGTAACTTCATCCTCAGTAAAATCTTTAGGTTCGTATGTTTGAACCGTCAGTACTCCGATACATCTCTCCTGTACTGTCACCGGGACAGCCATCATGGACCTGAATCTCTCCTCTCCAGTTTCCGGGACATATTTAAAGCGGGGGTCGAGGTGGGCCTCCCTCAGAGCAACGGGGACCTTCTCCTTCGCTACCCATCCCGTGATCCCTTCACCCACATTCAACATGACCTTATCTACCGCCCGGATATTAAGCCCCTTTGTCGCCTTTAAGGTCAGATGCCTCTCCTCTTTATCCATGAGGCTGATATAGCAGCAGTCAGCCCCGATCTTTTCCGCAGTCTTGTTGACAATGATATCGAGCCTTTCTTTCAGGTCGAGAGTGGAATGGGCTATCCTGCTGATCTCGCTTAAGATCTCCAGGCTTAATACCTCGATATTGGCCTTATCTATTGAACCCTTGCTTTGATCAACCATACCCTGGACTCCTTTTTGCTAATATACTAACAAAATTTATCTCCATAGGCAATGAAATCCACTGCCATTCCTTGACAGATACATCCCTGTTTTGCTATTCCCCTTTCAGGGGACATCCATGCTTAATTCTTTTTGAATTAAGTATGGTGTCCGTACGCAGTAACAACTGTTTATCTAACGGGTTAAAATCCCGTCTGGGGAATTGTCCGTTCACCCCGGTAGCACATGAGAGCGGCGTCTGAGCAATCAGGGGTCGTAAGTTCCCAATTAGCAAAGCCACAGGCCGCAACGAAAGCGAAGCTATAAGTAGCCTCCTCAATACTAACAAAGAGGGAGCCGACCCTGTGGACAGAAGGGGAAGGCCGAAGTTCACAGGCTAAGATTTATTAAAATACTTTGACACCATCCCCCATGCCAAGCTCATGGCCGTGGTAGCGGAGCGTATCTGCGACAGTGCAATACTCCACCTGATACAGATGTGGCTCAAGGCCCCGGTCATAGAAGAAGGTAAGGACGGTAAGCAAAGGAATATTGGGTGGTGGCAAAGGTAACCGCAAAGGCACACCGCAAGGGGGAGTAATCTCACCACTGTTGGCCAATCTCTACCTGCACCTGTTGGACAGGATATGGAAACGCCATCACCTGGAGGAGATGCTTGGCGCACGCATAGTGCGCTATGCCGATGATTTTGTTGTGCTGTGCAAGCGAGGGACAGAGCGGGCAATGGGGATAATAAAGCAGGTGTTAGACAGACTGGGACTTTCGCTAAATGAGACCAAAAGCCGTGTGGTAAATGCCATGAAAGAGAAGTTTACCTTTCTGGGGTTTGACTTACAAATGCGGAAGAACTGGCGCACAGGGAAGAGCTATCCCCATGTGCAGCCATCGAAGAAATCCATAAGGAAGATAAAGACCCGCATCACAGAGCTTACCCGTAGAAACATGGCCTCTGTGCCATTTGAAGCGATAGTCAAAGAGGTCAATACGACACTGAAAGGCTGGGTAGGTTACTTCCACTACCGCAATTGCAGCAGAGTCCTCAAGCAAGTTAGAGAACATGCCCAACTTCGGCTGCGGACGCACCTGTACAGACGACATAAAATCAGAGACAGGAAGACAGGGCTTAAGCGGTATACCGACAGGGTGTTGTATGAGAAGTATGGTCTATATAAAGTGCCGACCACAGCGGTTTGGAGTAAGGCGCATGCCTGACGATGAAGGACATCGGAAAGCCGTGTGCGGGAAAACCGCAAGCACGGTTTGATGAGGGAGGACTGGCAATATAGTATGGTATGGCTACTGAGGCACTGCCGAACGAAAGGGGCAGAAACTGATAGGCAAACCTAAACTACACAACCA
>JACROQ010000084.1 GCA_016214375.1 Nitrospirota bacterium
CAACGGACGGCTTCGTAAAAAGCTCCATCACCCACAAGTGGGTACCCGAAGGCGCACAAATCCTGAGGAATGAGGCGTACTTGTAGTTACGCCGCAATGACGAAGGATGCAGTGCAACGCCGCACGACCCATTGCATTTACTTCGTAGCAATGGGTGCCCCGCTTTTTACGAAGCCGTCAACCTTCCTATCAGGTCATAAGGGCGGGCCTCTGTAATTTCCACCGGGACAAACTCACCTTGGAGAGGCATATCGTCCGATGTATTAGCGACATATACAACCCCATCCACCTCCGGGGCATGGGCATAAGTACGGCCTTCAAGCAGATACCGGCCATCCTGCGATGGCCCCTCTACCAGGAGGATCTGTTTGCTTCCTATAAGCCGCTGATTCTTTCTAAGGGATATCTCTTGCTGGGTCTTCATGATGATCTCTCTTCTTTTTTTCATCTCCCTTTCTCTGACCTGATCAGGCATTGAATAGGCCATTGTACCCTCTTCGTTTGAATAGGAAAAAACACCGAGACGGTCGAACTCTACGTCTCTGACAAATTCCACCAGCTCATGGAATTGATCTTCTGTTTCCCCCGGAAATCCAACAATAAGTGACGTCCTCAGAACGACATCAGGAATCTTTTTCCGCAAGTGTTCGATCGTCCTGTATATACTCTTTCTTGTATGACCCCTGTGCATGTGATAGAGGATTTCGTCATTAATATGTTGAACCGGCATGTCTATGTACTTACAGATCTTCTCCTCACCTGCCATCACCGCTATCAATTCTTTTGTAAAAAAGCCCGGATAAGTGTAAAGGAGGCGTATCCACTTGATGTCCTGTATATCGGCTATCCTTCTAAGCAGGCGTCCCAGGGCATTAGGTTCCCTCAAATCCCTTCCATAGGCCGTAGTGTCCTGGGCAACCAGGTTAACCTCCACAACACCCTCCATCGCCAACTTTTCTGCTTCTCCTGCGATGGACTCTATCGTGCGGCTTCTCTGATGCCCCCTTAACACCGGGATGATACAGAATGTGCACGCATGATCACATCCTTCTGCAATCTTGATAAAGGCCGTATGTGTGGGGGTTATACGGATTCTCGGGAGCGGGGATTCATAGTTGAAATTTGAGGGATCTGAGATGTAGATCTGTTGATGTTTATGGATATCCGGTTTGCCGTTTAAGAACTCCTTGCACACCTTAACGACATCCGCTAAAGATCCGGTGCCTACAACAGCGTCTATCTCAGGCATCTCCTTCAGGAGCTCATCCTTATATCTCTGAGGGAGACACCCCGCGGCAATAAGGAGCTTGCATTTACCGGACTTTTTAAGTTCACCCAATTGAATCAGTGTGTGAATAGACTCCTCTTTGGCGGCATCAATAAAACCGCAGGTATTTACGACGACTATCTCAGCCTCCTCCTCATTGCATGTCAGTTCAAAGCCTGCATCATTAAGCAGACCCAGCATGATCTCTGAGTCAACCTGATTTTTCGGGCAACCCAGGTTTATAAGACCGATCTTCATGGACCCACCTGATCAACGGCACATATCGTTATCACTGTGATGTTATCAATACCGCCATTCTTGTTGGCGAGTGCGATAAGTTTATCGGTAATCTTCTCCGGGGAAGGGCTCAGCTCAAGAATAACATCTGATATCTCTTTATCTGATACCATATTGGTCAGACCGTCTGTGCAGAGGATTAGTGTGTCCCCTGCATGAAACTGAATTTCCGTGATATCTACATCCACATCACCCGATGTGCCTAGTGCCCTTGAAAGCATGTGCTTGGAGGGGTGGTAGAAGGCATCCTGTGGAGTAAGCAGGCCAAGCCGTATGTATTCCTCCACAACGGTGTGATCTTTCGTAATCCGGGTGATAACATTTCCACGGACAAGATAGACCCTGCTGTCCCCAACATGTGCAACTATTGCGGTATTATCCCCTTTCATTACCACGGCGACAGTGGTCCCCATTCCATGCAGATTCTTTTCTTTCCCGGCCTCTAAGATGATCTTTATATTCGCTTCTTTAATCGCAGTGATAACGCTATTCTTGATTTTCAAAGATCCATTATCTGTTGAGGCGACACACTCTTTTATGGCCTCTACGGCTATCCTGCTTGCAACCTTACCCCCTGCATGCCCCCCTAACCCATCTGCAACAATATAGAGGGATAGATCAGGATAAATGCCATAAGCGTCCTCATTGCTGTGCCGGACCAGTCCGTTATGCGTATTTCCAGATGCAATTATCTCCAAACTGCTCTCCAAACCTTTTCGATTAATTTTGATGAACTCGTAAAAAATCGCCAGAAGCACCATTTGTCATTCTGAACGAAGCGAAGAATCTGATAAAACAATGGGTTATCAGACCCTTCGCTTCGCTCAGGGTGACATCTGAGGACTTTTTACGAGTTCATCAATTTTAGCACAAATCAGATGTTCTATGGAGAAGATTTTCCGGAATTATTAAAACGATACAAAAGATTTATTTATTGTGTAATTTTTTGTTGACATTCGTTATTGGGTATGATATTAACCATACTGGTGAAAAAGCACAAAATCCCCGCCCCAAAAGATCATTTCTTTACACCTGGCCAAATTTGCAATATCGTCGGGGTTAGTAGACGGCAACTCCAGTACTGGGATATGTCAGGCCTTATAAACCCAACCAATAAGACGGATGGGGGGCATGGGAGATACACCTTTCAGGATTTGATCGCATTGAAGGCCGTCAGGAAATTGATTGATGCAGGTGTTTCCGTTCAGAGGATAAGAAGGAACATCGGTGAATTAATGAAGATCCTTCCCAGGGTAAAAAGGCCTCTCGAAGAACTCACTTTAGTCGCTACCGGGGATGTCATCCTGGTCTTCTATGAGGAGACGGTCTTCGAGGCTGTTTCAGGCCAGGAGTGGATTTTAGACATCGCTGATATCTATCGTGATGTAGAAAAGTGGCAGAAGAGAAGGAGGGCTATAAAAAGATACCGAAGGACTAAGAAAGTTTATTTGCAGCAGAGAAGTGGGGGATCTGGGCAATAACCTTATGCCGTAGTTTTAAGGCGAGGAGGGAGAAATGCGCATTATAGCAATTGCTAACCAGAAGGGTGGCTGTGGAAAGACAACCACAGCGATTAATCTTTCAGCCTCTTTGGCAAAACGGAATCGGACAGTGTTGTTGATAGACATGGACCCGCAGGGACATTCAACATTAGGGTATAACGTAAGATTGGAAGAGATTGGGTTATCCATTTATCATGTGCTTAAAGAAGGCATCTCACTGGACAACATCGTCTTGAATACAGGGGTCGCTAATGTCAGACTTGCCCCTTCAAACATTATCCTTTCCACCATTGAGCAGGATATAGCCGGCGTTCCTGAGAAGGAAAAGCGGTTGCATCATGCGATTGCCATGTCAAAAAGAAATTATGATTACATCCTCATTGATTGTCCGCCGAATCTTGGCCTGTTGAGTATCAATGCCCTACGTGCCGCCGGGGAGGTCATTATCCCTCTGGATGCCAGTTTCTTTTCTCTCCATGGCCTGGGTAAACTCCTTGAGACGATTGAGGTGCTGAATAGGCGCAGTGGCCACAAGGTAGAAACCTACATCCTTCCAACGATGTACAACAGGAGAAGCCGGTTTGCCCGGGAGATCATCGAGGAGGTCAAAAGTCATTTTAAAGGGGTTATATTTTCCACCCCAATCCGAATGTGTACAAAACTCCGGGAATCTGTCAGCTTTGGCTGTCCTGTAAGTGAATATGAGACAAATTCTATAGGCCATTGGGACTACTCCGCCGTTGCCGATGAAGTGCTTCTCCAGGAAGACCCCTCTATGGAGACCAGGCCAATCGCAGTATTGAGTTCTTCCATCAGCAAAGTGCCTGAGACAGACATAGAATCCGGTTATACAGATAGCGGTTTTATTTTTATATATAAAAACCCAAAGGCTACCGAGGTCAAGATTGCCGGAGATTTCAACAACTGGGTGCCGGATAAGGGCGTAAACACTGTACGGGATGAAGACGGCACATGGAAAAAGATTATTAAGATCTCTCCGGGGGCCTATCAATATAAATTCTATATCGATGGAGAGTGGATGGAAGACCCGGGTAATCCCAACCTCGTGGACAATAAAATGGGCTCATATAACTCCTTGATAGTCATTGACTGAGGAAGGGACGGTGGAAAAGAGAAGGCGGCTGGGGAGAGGGCTTGAAGACATCTCTCATTACTTTATCTCCCCCCAACAGACGATTGATCAGGAGAAGGAGGATTCCACTTGTCTGCGGAAAGATGAGGTAACCCAGTGCCAGGCGCTCTCTATTGTCGATATCTTGGATCCCCACAGGAGTGCCCACCTGACTTCAAGAATCGGCGTAGAACTTTGTAAAAATGGCATCAGGACATTAATAATAGATACCGATACCCGTTTCCCAAGTGTCGCCTTTATGTTAGGGCTCTCTATTCCGGGATACTCCTTAACGCACTATTCTCAGGATCAATATCAACCCACTGACATGGTATATACGGGCCCTTTTGGACTTAAACTCCTTGCCCCGCGCCTCAGCATGCAAGATGTCTATAAAATGAAGATGTCTGATGTGTCTTTGATATTTGCGGCCCTTGAAGCTATGGAAAGAGAAACAGATATTGTAATTTTGAGACAATATGAGAGCAGGCTTCAACCGCTTATAGAAGAGGCTGTCTTTATTATACCGGCATTTCATACAGGCATGATCAGGGTGTACAGGGAGATAAAATCATTTGTCGCAGGGGCGGATGGAAAGAAGATAGGGATACTGATTGCCGATGCAGCCGATGAAGTTTCTGCCATCGAGGTTTATAAAAAGATCTATAGATGTATAGAGATGTCCTGTGGGATAAAACCATATTCTTGCGGATATCTGTCCGATATGGCGACTTTCTCTGTTTCTAATATTGTCGGGCACATATCGGAAATAGCGCTTGGCAATAGAGGGATTGGGAAGGAGAGGAGATTATTTTTTGAAAGGCTGCGGTATCTGATAGGAATCGATAATTTGACCACTAAGGAGATGGCAAGTCTGCAGGGTTGATGGTCCCAATATTCATTTTCCGGCATCAGCCTGTTCAAGAGAGGTGTAAGACCATGCACCTTACACTGCCGCCGGATTTCATAAATTCAGAGATGTCCAGGGTTATGATGTTAAGTCCATATCCTCTGAGCTTAGCTGCCAGGCTGTCAGGGCATTTGTATGACAGGAGATTGCATCCTGCCCAGATTGAATTGCAGACAAATGATTTAGCGTCACCTTCAGATAACCTCAATATCTTTGAGGGCAGATCTTCTATCTCTTTTACACTCTCCGGGTGAAAGGCCCCTGGATAATATATTAAAAGGTCTATCGGTTCAATAAACAATAGACAGGTATCTAAATGATAGAAGTGGGGGTCAATAAGTTTAAGGGATTTGTACTCTCTTCCTACGATACTCTCTATGCAGGGATGAGAGGCTATATCTGTACGAAATCCATGTGCCAGCAGCAGGATATCTCTGTAGTATACAGTATCCCCCTCCCCTTCAAAGGATATCCCGTCAGGCAGGTTATAACACTTGTAACCCTGCTGAGAAAACCAATCAGCGAAATATCTCTCTTCCCCTTGTCGTTCGCTATGTCTGAATCGAGATAGAATGACCTTATCCTCATATACAAGCGCCGCATTGGCAGTGAATACCATATCCGGCAGACCTTCCGCAGGTTCTATAAGGGATATTTCTGAACCTGAATTCTGTATGAATTGGTATAGTCTGTTCCACTGTCTCCTGGCCTTAGCAGGGTCGGTCGGATTATTAATATTCATCCAGGGGTTTATTTCATAGGCTATAGTGTAATGGTCTGGCCGGCACATTAAAAAGCGGTGTCTTTCTTTCATAATTTTATGCTACCAGATTGGAGGGACGGTGGCAAATGTGGGGGAAGTATGTTATCATAACCACCCATGAACCATAAGTTGATGAGAGAGGGACTCACCAAATTTATCGAGTCGATAGAGCTTCACATCAGCGAGGAGTCCAGAGAGAAGATACTCGATAATCTTGAAAAGTTGTGGTCAGATGTCCTTCTGTCAGGATATGCCCAGGACCCATGGAGCGCGTTAGGCACTCGCCTGACAGCGTCATCGAATGACTCTGTCTTTATAAGCAATATACCTTTTGTATCCATATGCCAGGATCACTTTCTCCCCTTTTCCGGTTTTGTATCTATAGGATATATTCCGGGGAACGAGATTGTTGGCCTATCTAATATAGGCAAGTTGGTTCATATCCTGTGCGCACGCCTCCACCTTCAGGAAAGCCTTACGTCGGAGATAGCCGATGTCATATATAAATCCATAAACCCGGCCGCCGTAGGCGTCTATATGGTCGCCCAGCATTATTGTATGAAGGCGAGGTTTCCTGCCCAGAATGTCACGGAAGTTATCACGACAAGTTTCAGGGGAGATTACAAGAGCGGCAACTTCAGAGAGGAGTTCTTGAGGATTGTCAAGAAGGGCGGAGATGAGCATGTATGAGATCAAGATCGTAACTACCTTTGCGGCCGCCCATAGTCTTAGAAATTATCCTGGGAATTGTAAGAACATCCATGGCCATAATTGGAAGATCGAGGTAGTGATGCAGAGTGAACACCTCGATGACTTAGGGATGTCGATAGACTTTAGAATGCTTAAGCAGGAGACAGAGGGTCTGCTTAACGCCCTTGATCATACTTTTCTGAATGACCATTCACCTTTCAACACCATAAACCCCACCGCAGAGAATATATCCCGGTGGCTATATGAAGCCCTTTCAAAGAGGGTAAACGGTCCTCATGCAAAGGTGAGCCGCCTCTCTGTGTGGGAGAATGAAAACTCATCAGCATCCTATTTTGAGTAGCAGTCTTCCATCCCCGCCCTGTTTCCTTGCTATGGGGCCCGGAGAGTGTCATCCCAAAATGATAATGTCCTCTTTCACCAAAATAGAAATGTGCTATTAAGGTGCTAAGATGTTTTCCTCATAAAGGAGGGCATCATGGCAAGAGAGGACATTACCATGTTGAATGTCGAGGAGTTGAGGAGGGGCCCGAGGGAAGCCATTGAATCGGTGTAAACCGGAGGAGATAAAAGAGCGGGTAAAGAAGTTATGTAGAGACAGGTACGCGGATTTTGGGCCGACCCTTGCAAGTGAGAAACTATGGCGAGGTGGATCAGATTGAGATTAGCGATGAGACGTTACGGTTATGGCTCAAGGAATCAGGGACACCCTACAAGACCCGTAAGAAGAGGCCCCATCGGCAATGGAGAGAGCGGAGAGGCCATTCCCTTTAAGGATAATCAATATAACCTTTTTCGCCAGGAGTATAGAAGGTATCATAATCAGGTTCATTTAAAGGCAGATCATTTTTCATTTTATTTACGAGGTCCGGATTAGATAGAAATGCCCTGCCAAATGCTACCAAATCAGCTTTTTTCTCTTCTAATATTTTTTCTGCTTTTTCTTTATCCAATCCTCCACTGGCAATAATGGTACCACCAAAAGCCTTACGGATTTTTGATAGTACAGATTCAGGTACTTCCGGTGATCCCATAGAAGAATGGTCAACAATATGTATATAAGCTAATTTTATTTTCCCCAAGCCACCTGCCAGATATTCATAGGTCTGCTCGATATCATCAAAAATAATCATATCATTGAACACTCCATAGGGAGAAAGACGAATACCCGTTTTTTCTGCGCTAATAGCGTCTGCTACTTTTTGAGCCACTTCGATTGCAAATCTACAGCGGTTTTGAATTGAATTTCCATAGCCATCATTTCGATGATTTGATGCAGGGTTGATAAACTGATCAAGAAGATATCCATTGGCACCATGAACTTCTACCCCATCAAAACCTGCTTCAATGGCATTCTTAGCTCCCTGTACAAATTCATTTTGAGCTTTTTCAATATCTTGTAAAGTCATTTCCTGTGGAACAGGGTATGGTTGTAATCCTTTAGTATCGGTATACATTTCACCACTCATTGCAATAGCGGATGGGGCAATAATTTTTGTCCCTGGCTTCATGTTCTCCGGGTGGGATACACGACCTGTATGCATCAACTGTAAGAATATTTTTCCCTCTTTACTGTGAACAGCATCTGTGATTTTTTTCCATCCCCGTATTTGGTTATCTTTATAAATACCCGGAATACGGGGATAACCCACGCCATTAGCTGATGGTGCTGTCCCTTCTGTAATGATTAGTCCTGCATCGGCCCTTTGTTTATAGTATTTCACCATAATATCATTAGGGATATTGTCAGTTGCTCTTGAGCGAGTCATGGGAGCCATCACAATTCTGTTTTTTAATTCAAGCTTTCCTAAATTATACTTGCTAAATATTTTCATAAGGTCTCCTCCTAATATTGATGAACTCGTAAAAAGTTGCCAGAAGCACTATTTGTCATTCTGAGCGAAGCGAAGAATCTGATAAAACAATGAGTGATCAGACCCTTCGCTTCGCTCAGGGTGACAGTGAAGGACTTTTTACGAGTTCATCAATATTAATATTTTTTAAATATAACGACTTAACTCAGCGCGCACTATGAATTTGCTTTTCTGAGGATAAGGTAGCAGGATGAGATTTTGCTGTCAACAGGGATTTAGCTTGTGGTGTGCGAGGCGGGAATAGGCAATATATTGAGACAGGAAGCATAGATAAGAGTACCTGCATTTGCCTCACGGTATTCTAATGTACGACTTTTTCGCTTCGCTCAATGC
>JACROQ010000056.1 GCA_016214375.1 Nitrospirota bacterium
CAGATAGCCCCACCTGTCCAAACCCGTCTGCATGTCCTCTCCTGATCATGAATAACACAGCCCTGTTCATGACCTCGCCTGTAAATCTCAGGACCATGAGCAACACCTCTGTACTGACCACAGGGATTGTAATCTCTTCTATAAAGGAAATAAGGGTGTCCGCATGGTTCCTTTCCTCTATAAGACTTGGAACCGGAGGGGTCATCTCTTTTCTATCATCTGCCGCCTTACCACCCTCATCCCTTAATCTCGATCCTTCAAGCAATAAATACTCGGGACTGATGCTTCCCCCAATAAGGACCTCCTGAACTGTCTTCTCAGGCTCGAACTTAAAACTTCCATCATCCCAGGAAAGCAGTTCATACACTACCTCTTTAAGTTGTTCCTGGAGGATCTCCTCTAAGGCATTTTTATCTATAAACTTATTCTCTGCCAAAATAGCGCCTAAGGGTTTATGTGCCTGTCTCTCTTTCTGTATCCGGAGGGCCATCTCCAAATCTTCCTCCTGGATCAGTCCCTCCTTGATCAACCTCTCGCCAAGCTTTTCCCGGTTCTGGAGGGACGCATACAATATCTGGCCGGAGTGGAAGACTATCCTCCCTTTGCTCGTGGAATTCTCCACTGTAAGTACACCGGTCTTTTTGCTTAAATGGATTATCTGAAATATATCAGCCAGACTAAGGTCTTCAAGGTGGCCTTCGAGGCTCATGATGACTCTCTATCTCTGTACGGCGGGATCAAAGATTTCTTCAACTAATTAAGGTTTATCTTTCGATTTCATATCGGTAATCTTCGATGATGGGATTAGCAAGGAGCTTATGACACATCTCCTTTATCCGGGCCTCTACGGCCTCTTTTGATGGGTCGCCTATGTCAATCTCTATATACTTCCCTATCCGGACATCCTTGACCGAGGTATATCCGAGTGTATGAAGGGAGTGTTGGACAGCCTTACCCTGTGGATCTAAAATGCCTTCCTTGAGAGTTACATATATCTTTATCCGCAACCTGCTTTCCCCCTCTCCTTAATGCCCCACCCTCTCGCATTTGCTCGTTATGAATTTTGAAAAACCCGTTTGAAAATATGATCAATATGCCTTAAATGATACGACACATCAAAACAGGCTCTGATATCTTCCTCACTTAATTGAGCTATCACCTCTCCATCCATCATTAACATAAAACACGTTGTGAAAATATAAGACCTCCTGTGAGATTAAGGTTCTTAGCCATATTATCCGGATAGACCACCAGATCCTTTATAATATTGATCAGCCTGTTCAACATATAATCTATCAGAATAGTACTATCCGGCATGATGACCCGCTCGACTGAAGAATGGCTGATGTCACGCTCATGCCACAGAGGGATATTCTCCATAGCCGCGATACAATGGGAACGGACAATCCGGCTAAGGCCGGTGATGTTCTCACATCCGACAGGGTTTCTCTTATGAGGCATTGCTGAAGAACCCTTCTGCCCTGATGTAAAAGGCTCCTCTGCCTCTAACACCTCTGTCCTCTGGAGATGACGTATCTCGGTAGCATGCTTCTCTGCGGTGCCTGCTATGAGTGACAAGGCACATAGATACTCTGCATGCCGGTCTCTCTGAATAATCTGGGTGGATACAGGGTCCGGCTTCAACCCGAGCCTGCTGCACACATACTCCTCCACAAACGGTGCAATATTGGCAAAGGTCCCCACCGCACCGGAGAGCTTTCCATAACCTATGGCCTCCTTCGCCCTTTCCATACGGTCAATATTTCTCCGGGTATCCTCGTACCAAAGGGCCATTTTAAGACCAAGGGTTATCGGCTCTGCGTGTACCCCATGGGAACGGCCTATCATCACCGTGTCTTTGTATGCGTAGGCCTTCTCTTTTAAAACTCCCTTTAATCTTTTCAGGTCCTCTAAGATAATATTGGCGGCATCTACCAGTTGAAGTGCGAGCCCTGTATCCAGGATGTCGGAGGATGTAAGCCCCATGTGCAGATACTTGGCCTCGTCCCCTACCCTCTCGGAGACAGAAGTCAGGAAGGCTATCACGTCATGTTTGACATCCAGTTCTATCTGATGGATACGTTCTATGTCAAAAGAGGCCCTCTCTTTGATCACCGCGACAGCCTTCCCGGGAACCTCTCCCATTTCAGCTAATGCCTCGCAGGCCAATATCTCGATCGCGAGCCACTTATTGAACTTATTCTCCGGCTCCCATACCTGTCTCATCCTGGGGAGGGTATATCTCTCTATCATAGTCTCCGACCTCTCATAGCTTATCCTTGATCATTTCCTGATGATCTTTTAATATCCTGTCCAGTATCCCATTAACAAAGGAGCCGGAATCATCTCCTCCGTATCTCTTGGCAATCTCTATGGCCTCATTGAGGGTGACCTTTACAGGAATATCGTTAATAAAGAGCAATTCGTAGGTAGCCATGCGCAATATATTCCGGTCCACAGCGGCCATCCTCTCTATACTCCAATTGCTTGCGGACTGGCTGATCTTATTATCTATCATAGAGAGGTTTTTTATGACACCTTCCACGATATTATTGGAAAACTCTTTAACATTCTCAGTGATCTCTTTTCCTCTCCAATACCCGTCGAGCAGATATTCGGATTCACGACTAAGATCGTATTGATACAGCATCTGTAACGCATACTCTCTTGCCTTTCGTCTGTACCCCATGTTTTTACTTAAGCCTTTTATACAGGTTTGCCATCTCTATGGCCTGGATTGCCGCATCCCATCCCTTATTCTTATTCTTTGAGCCCGCCCTCTCAATGGCCTGCTCGACAGTATCTGTCGTTAATACGCCGTATATGACAGGGACTTCCGCCTCCAACCCTATATTGGCAATCCCTTTTGTCACCTCAGCGGCGATGTATTCAAAGTGAGGCGTTGCCCCCCGTATGACAGCCCCAAGACAGACGATGGCATTGTATTTGTTGGAAAGGGCCATCTTCTTTGCTACCATGGGGATCTCAAAGGAGCCTGGAACCCTGACCACCGTAACATCCCCTTCTTCGACCCCGCCTTGTTTAAAGGCCTCTATAGCGCCCGTCAGGAGCCTACTGGTTATAAAGTCATTAAACCTGCTGACCACCACCCCGAACTTAAGACCTGTCCCAATAATAGAGCCTTCAAT
>JACROQ010000096.1 GCA_016214375.1 Nitrospirota bacterium
ACGGGGAGAGGTTGGAAGACCTTATCGTGGGGTATGTGATCGATCTTTCTGCAGGCAGGGAATACTGGGCAATCAAGGGTGAAGGGGCATGGTGTGATGATAAAAAGATCGGGCGCCGCGGTGGGGAGGAGTTTGACATGGTGGCCTTTGAGGCCTCGGTCCCTTCTAAAGATATCCCAAGGATACTGCCGCTGCTGGCATCTTCAAGGAAGGTCCGGTGTCTTGGGGCCATCGCCCTCGACCTTGCCCTTCTGGCGGCCGGGGCCGTCGATGTCCTTGCGGTGGCCACTCCGACGAGGAGCTTTGACTATGCGGCAGGGATGCTCATCCTTCAGGAGGCAGGCGGGGTGATTACAGACATGGAGGGGGGTGATGTCGGGGGTATCACCGCAGGGCTTGAGCGCACCGTTCCGATGATTGCAGCAGCCAATGAGACACTGCACCAGAAGGCGCTCAAGATCTTGAGGGAGGGATAGAACTGTTATTCTGAGAACTGTCACCCTGAGCGGTAGCGAAGGGTCTGAGAGATCCTTCGTCGCTGTCGTTCCTCAGGATGACACTTCGTGTCAGATTCTTCGGGACTACGTCCCTCAGAATGACAACTTTATTGGCTGAGGATTACAGTGTGCAGGAGGCACTAAGTGTACAGGTTGTTCCAATGGATAAGCAGGGTTGTCTTGACGGTTGTTATTTTATTCCTTTCTTCGGCTTTTTCTGACGCCCAGGAAAGAGGCCCCCCAGGCATCCCTCCGGCAAAGGTCATTGTCGCCGCGGTCTCTTCCGGGATGGTTGTTCCCCAATCCGGTTTTGTGGGAACGGTCTACTACCAGGAGGTCTCGGATATCGCCTCTGAGGTGGAAGGCTTAGTCGAGACGGTAGCCTTTGAAGAAGGGAAAAGGGTTAAAAAAGGGGAGCCCCTCGTCAGGCTGAATGCCGATCTTCTTCAGAAGACCATCCAGGCCACCCGGGCCTCTTATGAAAAGGTCATCGTTGATCTGGAGAAGGCTCGGATTGACCTTCAGCGGGTGGAGCGGCTTTATAAAGACGGGCTTGCCCCGGAGCAGGAGTACGATGAACAGAGGTTCAGAGTCCGGGGCCAGGAAAAGATGGTGGAGTCTCTCAAGGCAGAGATGGAACGTCTCGAGGCGGAGCTTGTCAGAAAGGTCATCAGGGCCCCCTTCAGCGGTGTCGTCCTTCAAAAGAGGGCGAACATCGGGGAGTGGCTCTCACCCGGTTCTCCTGTGGCCACGATTGCCAGGAGCGGCGTCGTTGACATTATCGTGAATGTGCCGGAGGAGGTATTGAGGTTTGTTGTCCCGGGGCAGCCGGTACAGATAGAGTCGGGTGGCCGGGAGATTACCGGGGAGTTCTTTACCGCGATACCGAAGGGGGATATCGCTACAAGGACCTTCCCTGTGAAGATAAGGGTCCAAAACAATAGATCCCTCCTGGAAGGGATGGATGCCAGGGTAACCTTACCCATTGGCAAGAAGAGGAAGTCCCTGATTGTCCCGAGGGATGCCGTGATCACTGTCCCCGGGAGCACCATCGTATTTACCGTTGCAGACTCAAAGGCAAAGATGATCCCTGTGAAGGTGACAGGTTACGACGGGATGATGGCGTGGGTTGATTCAGATACCCTCCGTGATGGAATGGAGGTAGTCATCAAGGGGAATGAACGGCTCAGGGACGGTCAGCCGGTGGAGATACTAAAAAACCAGTAGCAGGTTGTTGAAAAAGTCCTCCTGCTTGTCATCCTGAGCGTAGCGAAGGATCTGACTCCTAAGGAAAGCAAAGGGTTATCAGATTCTTCGTCGCCTTCGGCTCCTCAGACGCTGTCCTGAACGGAGTGAAGGGATGACAGAGCGTTAGACTTTTTCAACAACCTGATAAGCCTCCTTTATGGACATTATTAAATATTCGATAGAGAAGCCTGTGGCCGTTACCGTGGGGGTCATCTTAGTGATCCTCTTCGGGCTCATCGGGCTCTCCAAGATGCCTTATCAACTGACCCCAACCGTGACAGAACCGGAGATTACGGTGACCACGGCCTGGATTGGGGCCACCCCTTACGAGATAGAGCGGGAGATCATTGAGGAGCAGGAGAAGGTCTTAAAGGGGATTCCGCGCCTCATTGAGATGGAAAGCTCCTCATTCAATGGCTTAGGGACCATTACCCTGAGATTCAAGGTGGGGACGGTGGTGGATGAGGCCCTCCTGAGGGTATCGAATAAATTAGACGAGGTCCGCTCCTACCCTGAGAATGTTGACAAGCCCGTGATCAATGCGACGGGCGCGGCTACTTCACCGGTGATCTGGACGATCTTAAAATCCGCTGACGGCAATCCCAATCCTGCGTACACCTACCGTACCTATTTTGAGAACGAGGTGAGGCAATACATCGAGAGGGTGGAGGGGGTGGCCGACCTCTTTATCGGCGGGGGGGTTGAAAAGGAGCTGCAAATCGTTGTAAGGCCGGAGACACTGGGGGCCCACGGACTGACGATCACGGACCTGATCCATGTCCTCGGGACCGAGAATGTCAATATCTCCTCAGGGAGTATGGGAGTCGGGAGGAGGAACTACCGGATCAGGACAGTGGCCGAGTTTAAATCCCCCGGGGAGATCGAGGATCTTGTGATCCGGTCTACGGGACAGGAGCGCATCCTGCTGAAGGATGTGGCCAGCGTTGGTTTCGGGTACTCCAAGCTGACCGATGCCATGATGCACAATGCAGAGAATGGCATGGCCATCGGGATCAAACCGGAACCCGGGACCAATATCCTCGAACTCACCGACAGGGTCGAAGAGGTAGTCCAACGGCTGAATCGTGAAAAGCTCAGGCCCAATAAGGTGTATCTCGAGTGGGTGTATGATCAGAGGCCCTATATCCGGGGCGCTATCGGACTTGTCCGGCAGAACATCCTGATCGGCGGGGTCCTGGCCATTATCATCTTGCTGGTATTCCTGGGAAGCATCTCCTCGACTGTGGTCATCTCGACTGCGATCCCCATCAGCGTCATCGGCACCTTTATCTTCATGAACGCCCTCGGGAGGAACCTCAATGTGGTGAGCCTTGCAGGGATCTCCTTTGCCGTGGGGATGCTCGTGGACAACGCGATTGTGGTCCTTGAGAACATAGACCGGCATCGAAAGATGGGGAAGACTCCGGCCCAATCCGCTTATGACGGGGCCCAGGAGGTGTGGGGGGCCATCCTCGCGTCCACACTGACGACCGTGGCGGTTTTCCTTCCCGTCGTCTTCATCGAAGAGGAGACAGGGCAGTTGTTCAAGGATATTGCGATTGCCGTCACCTTCTCCATTACCCTGAGCCTCTTTGTCTCGATCTTCGTGATCCCCATGCTCTCAAAACAGTTATTTACCGTGGCGGGAAAGGGGGGAGCGGCAAGGAGGAATCTCCTGACGGACTTAGGGGACCGGCTTGTCAACGGGATGATGAGTCTCGTGAATCTCGTCATAAAGACCAGGACAAACAGGCTTGTGACGATCCTTTCCCTCACGATTTTTTCTGTGCTGTCATCCTACCTGTTGTTTCCAAAGATGGAATACCTCCCCCAGGGGAATAGGAACCTCGTCATCAATATCCTGGTCCCGCCGCCGGGCCTCTCCTATAAGGAGAGAGATGAGATCGGGAGGCATATATTCCGTTCTACAGCGCCCTATTTCAACAAGGATCATGAGGGATTTCCCGGCATTGAGAACATGTTCTATGTGGGGGCGGAACAGTTTATGATCTTTGGCGCTATCAGCACCCATGAACAGCGGGCCGGGGAACTGGTCCCCCTCTTCATGCGGGTGATACAAAGCATCCCGGGGATGTTCGGCATCAGTACCCAGGCCGGGATATTCGAGGCCTCACTCGGCAGGGGGAGGACGATCGACGTCGATGTCAGTGGCGGGGATTTAAACCATGTCGTCCAGGCCGCCGGGGCCATGTTCGGGATGCTCATGAAAGAGATTCCTGAGGCACAGTTGAGACCCATCCCATCCCTGGAGATTCTCTATCCTGAAGTCAGGATCATTCCGGACAGGGAGCGGCTCAGGGCCTCAGGGATGACCGCCATGGATTTAGGAATCGCCCTCGATGTCCTCATGGACGGCAGAAAGATAGGGGACTTCAAGGAGGAGGGGGAAAAAAAGATCGATCTGGTGCTGAAGGCCTCGGAAAAGCAGATCTCTACACCAGAGGAACTTTATAACTCCCTGATGGCAACCCCCAAGCCGGCGCCAGTCTCGTCTTTTTCGAGCCTCGTCAGGACCACGGGGATTGCGGAGATACGGCACCTTGAGAGGCAGCGTACGATTACCGTCCAGGTGACCCCTCCGATCAATCTTCCTCTTCAGGAGGCGATGGAGATTATCGAGGGGAAGATTATCCCGGCACTCAGGAACCAGGGGATGCTCAAAGGATTGGATGTGAGATTGAGCGGTACGGCAGACAAACTGACAGAGATGAGAAGGGTGATGCTGTGGAACTTCCTGTTGGCCATCCTGATTACCTATCTCCTGATGGCGGCCCTCTTTGAAAACTTTATCTACCCCTTTATTATCCTGTTTACGGTCCCTTTAGCCGCCGCCGGAGGCTTTATCGGACTCAAGCTGGTGAATGTTTTTATTACTATCCAGCCCTTTGACGTCCTCACGATGCTCGGGTTTGTCATTCTTATCGGCGTGGTGGTCAATAATGCCATCCTGATTGTACACCAGTCTCTGAATAATATAAGATATCAAGGCATGTACTATCAGGAGGCCGTGCTCGAAGCGACAAAGACCCGGCTGAGGCCGATCTACATGACGGCAACGACCAGTGTCTTTGGGATGCTCCCCCTCGTTGTTGCCCCCGGACCGGGGTCCGAGCTCTACAGGGGGCTGGGGAGCGTTGTTCTTGGCGGGCTCGCCCTGTCCACAGTGTTTACGGTCTTTGTCATCCCGCCGATGCTGATGTTCTTTATCGGGATGGAGAAGCGTTGAGGATTGAATTGACCAGTTTAGTAACTGGACATATAAAATATATGGTCGTATCCCCGTCGGAGTCAGGGGCAGGGGAGGAGAACCCCGGTGTCTTAATGGAGACATCCCTTGGCAACATCACGATTGAACTGGATCAGGCCAAGGCCCCCATCACCGTCAAAAACTTTCTCTCCTATGTGGATGAAAAGTTCTATGACGGCACCCTATTCCACAGGATCTATGAGGGACACTTCCCATATTTTGGGCACTAAAATATGGGAAGTGTCCCTTTGGCAAGAAAAGAGTTGAATGAGGCAATTGATTACTACAATGAAACGGTTCCATGAAAACCGGACATTTCTATTTTGGCTTGACAATGGCTTTCTCCATTGTTGACACCCTCTTGCCGCATTTGTTACTCTACAAGCAGGATGGGAGGGCCTGAGCCGTGAAGATAGATCGCAATCGCATCATGAGTGTCATCCTCATCATCATTTCGGTCCTCAGCTTATACGGCGTCCATTTAGTATTCCGGCCTTTCTATCAGTCTATGCTCTGGGCCGTGATCATAGGGGTTACCTTCTGGCCCATCTATGGTTGGGTGCGCGGCCTTGTGGGTGGGCGGTCTTCTGTAAGCTCCTTAATTGTTGTCACAGGGATCATAGTCTTTTTCCTTATCCCGGCAATACTGGTTATCAGGTCGCTGGTTCACCAGATGGCCTATGCCTATGAGGCCTTACAACCGCTGATACCTGAGATTATGGAAAAGGCAGGACACTATATCCCTTTTAAAGGCGTGGCGCTGCGGGAGTCCGTCACTGAAAACCTCAAAGAGTTCGGCAAGGCTATTGTCGGCTATCTCAGTTCAGCCACCGGGAATATCCTCTCTATTCTATTCCAGTTGGCGGTTACTATCCTCATGCTGTTCTTTATCTTCCGTGACGGGGAAGGATTGATTGAGAAGATAAAGGGGGCCGCCCTGATACCGCAGCGGGATATTGATATATTCATAAAGGAGACAGGCGAGGTCATCAGGGCTGTCATCTATGGGGTTATTATTACGGCGATGGTTCAGGGGGTATTAGGGGGGATAGGATTCTGGATGCTCGGACTCCCGGCGCCGGTGCTGTTTGGAACCCTCATGTTTATTTTAGCGCTCATCCCCTTTGGCGGGACCCCGTTGGTATGGCTTCCTGCCGCCCTCTGGTTAATATACAGCGGGATGACAGGGAAGGGGATATTCCTGATTGCGTGGGGAGTGCTCGTCATCAGCATGATCGATAATTTCTTAAGGCCCTACTTCATCAGTAAGCGGTTGGGTTTTCATGTCATACTGACGTTCATAGGGATCGCCGGCGGCATGATGGCCTTTGGATTTATCGGGATATTCCTGGGGCCCTTCCTGTTGGCCATCTCTCTCAGATTATTTGAGATGTATCTTAAGGTGGAGACATAAGATGGAATATCAATATACGAACCGATGCGCGCTGATTAGGCATATAATTGACTTTATGGGGATTTTCGTGTCCAGGCGTTTATTTTCCTATTGCAAAAAATATCTTATGTATGCTATAAAAAGACCGATGTAGTTTTCTGCCATCAAGTACCGCATCTCTGAGAAAGTTCCATAAAACAATCTTTCATTAATATTACGGAGGAGGGGTTATTATGAAGAAGAGGGTTATGGGTGGATTAATTTTTCTGATCTCAATCTTGCTCTTAAATGGGCAGAGTGGTCATGCCTTTGAACTCAAGGGATTTGGCAGCGCCTCATTCACAAAGAGCATAGATGGTGCTGATGAGTTTCGAAATGGCGACTTTGCCATTGGTGCAGTGGACCTCTACCTTGCCGAGTCGCTGGATGACATAGAAGTCCTGTCGGAGATTGTTATAGAAAGTGGAGGTGTTGACTTAGAAAGGTTTACCATCGGATATACCTTCAGTGATGCCCTGAAAGTTCGGGTAGGACGGTTCCATACCCCGCTCGGTTTCTGGAATACCTCCTATCATCATGGCGTACAGCTCCAGCCGACAATCGATAGACCGGAATTCCTGAAGTTCGAGGATGACGGCGGTATCCTGCCTGTCCATATTGTGGGGGGCTATCTTTCTGGGAGCGCCAGCACAGCAGTGGGGACAGTGGAATATGGGGCCATGATAGGTAATGGGCCTAAGATCACGTTAGAAGGGAGCGCGATTGTACTCGATCCGAACAATACGGAAGACAATAACATCGGGAAGGCCGTTGCCTTTAATGCGGCCATATCCCCGGCGATGGTGCAAGGGCTTAAAATCGGGGTGTCAGGACATATCGCAGAGGTTAGTAGTGAAGCTCCGGTGGCTCCTGCTGTAACAGTAGATCAGACGATATGGAATGCATCCCTGATTTACGCAATAAGCAATATAGACTTTATGGGAGAGTACTTCTTGATAAAGGATAAAGAGGAGGCGACATCAGATTCCTTTACAAATAGCGCCTATTATGGCCTCATCCAATATACCTATAAGGAGAAATGGGTCCCCTATATTTTGTGGGAGCATCAGTCGGTTAAGGAGAACGATCCATACCTGATTTTACTCGGAAAGAACTTTGATAACACTGAATCTATGTTAGGGCTCAGGTATAACATAAACTATAGGAGTTCCGTTAAAGTGGAAGGAAGGGCCGTTAAACAGGATAATGATAACTGGAACGAATATGCAGTTCAATGGGCGCTTGCATTCTAATTTGAGATTCGAAATTTCAAATCTCAAATCGTAAACGTAACAAATAGGAGGTAGGGATATGAACAATATGGTGAAATGGGGGGGAATGGTTGGGGTTATGGTGTTACTGCTGTGGGGTAATGCCTATGCCATGGCCAGGGAACTCGCTATCGTCTCTAATAAGGATTTTCCGTCAAATGCTGTCACTGCCGCAAGGGTCAAAGAGATCTATCTTGGGGAAAAGATGACCGAGGGGAGTGTTAAGATAAAACCTATGGAGCACAATGACGAGGTGTTAAAAAAGAGATTCATAGAGAAGATTATGGGGAGTTCCATAGATGGGTACAAGGCCTACTGGATCAAGAAATTCTTCCAGGAAGGGATTACACCACCCACGAACAAGGCATCTTCTGCAGATGTGCTCCAATCGGTTGCTCAGACCAGCGGCGGCATAGGTTATGTGTGGGCAGATGAGGTTAAGGGGGACGGCGTTAAGGTGCTGTTGAAGGTAGAAGTGGGAAATTAAGGATGACGGCTTCGTAAAAAGCGGGGTACCCATTGCTACGAAGTAAATGCAATGGGTCGTGCGGCGTTGCGCTGCATCCTTCGTCATTGCGGCGTACCTAAAAAGTACGCCTCACTCCTCAGGATTTGCGCGCCTTGCATATGGAGCTTTTTACGAAGCCGTCCGCTGACGAGACTTTTTGCGAGGCTGTCAAGGATAGGCCTCTGAAGGGAGAGAGGTGATCTCCTGAACCTTTCCGGCAATAAAGTTTAGTTCATCCTCAGAGAGTGGGGTGACATCATCCTCAGCAGGCGGTCTTGCAACAGTATATATCTGGACAAGCCGTATCCGGCCTCCACTCTCTATCAGCCTTTTAAGTAATTGGCAGTAGCGCTCTATCTCATCTCCCTGCGGAGGCTGGTTGTTGATCCTGTTAAAGCAGCTCTGGATGACGAGGGGGTGTCTCTGCGCCGTAGCGATTAAATTTCGGACGATATCGCCAAAGGGGATATGGGTCCGTGAGACCTTCCTGTAGCAGACGTCACTCCCTGCATCGAGCTTTGCCCAGACCTCTCCATTGTTCTGATACAGGATATCCAGTGCATCCTGGACCTTTGGGCGGTTGAGGCCGGAGGCATTGGTTATCAAGATGACTTTTATATCCCCGTAACACCCTTTCCTGACCTTCAATATCTCTTCGATCACCTCGTAGAAGCAGGGGACCATCGTAGGCTCACCGTCTCCCGATATGGCTATGTCCGATAGATGCCTTAGTTCAGCGGGTATCTTGTCAAAGGGGGGGAGAGAAAAGATCCTTCCTGTCTTAACGAGGTCTAAGGTCTCTTTTAACTCACGGGAGATCCGGGGGATGTCGCCAGGAAAAGGGGACAGATTTATTTTCCCGTCAAGGGAAAATAAATCTG
>JACROQ010000109.1 GCA_016214375.1 Nitrospirota bacterium
AGAAACACTTCCCTGTTGACGAAGGCACCTTCGGCCAAAGACGGCGGGTCGTTCATGCAGTAGATGGAATAAGCTTTCACATCGATAAAAATGAGGTACTGAGTCTCGTCGGTGAAAGTGGCTGCGGAAAGTCGACGACCGGACGGCTGATATTACGGCTGATAGATCCTACAGCGGGTGAGATCCTCTTCGCAGGCGAGGATATTTGTAAGGTCAGCAGAAAGAGACTGAAGGCGTTACGCCGCGACATGCAAATCATCTTTCAGGACCCTTATGCCTCCCTTAATCCGCGTCTTACAGTAGGCGAGATCGTTGAAGAACCCCTGATTGTACATAAAATCCGGACAAGGCAGGAAAGGAGGGAAGAGGTCGCCCGGCTTTTACAGCGGGTGGGGCTTGATCCCAATGTAGTGCGGCGATATCCGCATGAGTTCAGCGGCGGACAAAGACAGAGGATCGGGGTAGCGCGGGCCATCGCCCTGAAGCCGAAACTGATCGTCGCTGATGAGCCTGTTTCTGCACTGGATGTGTCCATCCAGGCCCAGGTCATCAACCTCCTGAAAGAATTGCAGGAAGAGTATCATATCTCCTATCTATTTATCGCACATGACCTGAATATAGTACGGCATATCAGTGACAGGGTGGCGGTGATGTACCTCGGCAAGATCATGGAACTTGCCCCAGTGGAAGAGATGTATAAACGTCCCCTCCATCCCTATACACAGGCCCTCCTCTCATCGATCCCTGTACCGGACCCGTCTCAAAAGGGGAGAAAGATTATTCTCTTAGAGGGGGATATCCCAAGCCCCATCCATATACCGTCAGGATGCCGGTTCCATACCCGGTGTCCCAAGGTGATCCCCAGATGTAAAGAGATCATCCCTCCCCTCGAAGACTTTGGGGGGGGACATGTGGCGGCCTGCATACGGGCAAGAGAGTGGGCGTAATAATTTAGCTTGACAAAGACCGACAGATCGTCCATGCTGTAAAAGATGTTAACCTTTATGGAGGAACAAGATTGAGCACAAAACTTTTCGTCGGAAATCTCTCTTATCAGGCATCTGAAAACGATTTAAAGGAACTGTTCTCTCAGGCTGGCACGGTTGAATCTGTGAAGATCATCACAGACACCTACACAGGCCAACCCAGGGGGTTTGGTTTCGTGGAAATGTCCACGTCGGCAGAGGCCAAGAACGCTGTTTCACTCCTTAATGACAAGCCGTTGAACGACAGAAACATTACGGTCAGTGAGGCAAGGCCCCGTCCCGAGCGCAGCGGAGGAGGAGGCGGCGGCGGTAGCAGGCGACCATCCGGTGGAAGAGGTGGGAGCGGCGGCGGCGGCGGCAACAGGCGTAGGTAATCTCCCCTATTGGTTCAGACATTCGTCTTTATACTGTTCTCCTCGTGGAGAAGCACCTTATCCGCGGCAGAGGCTATTAGCGGATCATGCTGATGATTTAAGGTAAAGAGGCGGCAGAGGACCACCTTGGCAGGGATATAATCAAAGAACTCCTTCAATGCCTCTTTGGAAATATCCCGCGTATATGGATTATAAACGTAGATCTGTCTGTCTCCCATCATCAGGGGATTAAGAGGCCTTGGGTCCTGACTGGCCATATCCACCCTGAAAGAGATCTTCCGGATATCCTTGGGGAGATTTTTCCTGATCTCCCTCTCCAACTCGTCGGGATAAATAAACCGTCTCCCCTTCTCAATCTCATTAAGAGAAAGCGTCCTGTCATAGGCCATCTTCCACTTTACATCCCTGCTCAGTATTTTCATCCATTCAGGATAGAGATTGCGTTTGTCTGAGTCCTTACGATGGCCCCATCCCCTGACAGCCTCAAGCAATGACCAATCCGTAAGGTGAATATATTTATCCGGTCTCTCCGCAGGGTTGTAAGGGAACAATATCTTAATCGTGTCCTTAAAGATCTCCTTCAGGTGAAGATCTATTGCACGGGTCGTCCTGTGGTAGTAGACATTGGTATACATATAGAGCCGTGCGTTTAAAAACATGTTCAGCGCCGACAACCCGGCCCGGTGGAGCGTTAACCCCTTATCCGTAAAAAACGAATAGTAGATAAGCCGGTCTATGTCCACAGGTCCAATGGCCACACCACACATATAGGAATCCCTCAAGACATAGTCCATATTGTCTACCGTATAGATACCGCTGAGCAGGGGCTGGAGGAACAGGAGCCACCTGGGGTATCTGTGCGGGTCTTTATTAGGACCCTTCCCGATCAGGAAGGCCGCGTAGTCAGGATCTATCCTCTCCCCCGGTTCAAATTCCCCGTTCGGGCTCCTTTTGATATTTTTTATAATATCCCCGAGTCCATTTTTGATAATCCTCTGACCCACTGTCTCATGGGTCTCCTCATATTCATTCAGGATGTTATCATCAAAAAAGTGTCCGAACGGTCCATGGCCGATATCATGCAGCAAGGCCGTGACCCGCAATAACTCTTCAATATAGAACTCGGACGGGCAATCCTTGATGACGCCCCGGAGGGTCGGGTAGAGGTGCCGTGCAAATCTTCCGGCAAGGTGCATTGCGCCTAAGGAATGCTGGAACCTGCTGTGCTCTGCTGAGGGATAGACCCACCGGGCGCTCTGAAGCTGATAAATATATCTGAGACGCTGCATCCAGAGAGAGTCTATCAGCTCCTTCTCTGTCTTTTCTCTTACCCCTTTTCCCGGAACCGTAAAAGAGATATAGCTATGGATGGGGTCTGCTATGAGCGCTATACCTTCATATAAGGTAGGATCTGACATTTTATTGATGGTTTAACTCTTGAAACTAATATTCATTGCCCTGGGTCCCCAGGGAAGCCCCATTACAGAAAATTCAACAGCCTGATTAATCACGGCAGGCCCCCATTCTCCCTGTAATATATCCTCCGGCAGAAACAGATACGTCTGCCTGTCTGCCCCTTCAATAAAACCGTAGGACATGCCTGATATGATCTCTATGATCTTCCCTCTCATCATCCATGCCGCGGGTGTTGTTGGCTGGGGCTGGAGGGGGCCTGTATCTGCATAATCTTCAATGCAAATTGGGGGAAGGGGCCCCCGGTAGTATTTATCCACAAATGATTTTATGACCTTCATATGTTCATAGACAGGGCAGTATGTGCCCTCGGCTTTCTGTGGGGGTCTGAATCCCGACAGATGCACTAATTGATTATACAGATGATTGAGTCCGCCATTTTCTATCTTCAATAAGATATCGAGCGCCTCTTGCAGGGATACCCTCTCCTTTTTCACCTTCCGCTCATATTCCCTCAGCGTCTCCTCAAGCGACTCAAGCTCACTGACGGCAGATCCCTCCAGCAGCGGGGTCTTCTTCTGCTTTACAG
>JACROQ010000110.1 GCA_016214375.1 Nitrospirota bacterium
AGTTTCAATTTTGTTGCTCATATTAAAATACAATGAAGCATTCTTAAGCTGGTCAATAATCATTTATACAGTCCTTAGGGGAACTAAAAGTGTCTGGCCGGCACCATGAATTTTCTTTTTCACGGTTATAGTAATAGTACGAAATTTTGATGTCAACGGGACTTTAGCTTAAACCGATTGAAGCAGGAATGGAAAAAATGTATTATAGAATGACGATGAAAAAAGATGATAAACCGGTTGTAGAGATTTATTCAGATGGTGCATGCAGCGGGAACCCGGGCGTTGGAGGCTATGGCGCGATACTCAGGTCGGGTGGAAAAGGAAAAGAGATATCAGGATCTGAAGCCATGACTACAAATAACAGGATGGAACTGCTTGGTGTTATTTCGGCGCTTGAGGCACTGAAGAGGCATTGCAGCGTCAGGGTCATGACAGATTCGACATATGTGGTTAAAGGGATGACAGAGTGGATAGATGGCTGGATAAGAAAGAACTGGCGTAATTCACAAAGGAAAGAAGTGCTTAACAGAGATTTATGGGAGAGGCTGCTGCAGGTCTCAAAGCCTCATAAAATTGAATGGGTATGGATTAAAGGGCATAACGGACATTTGGAGAACGAGAGATGCGATCAGCTTGCGAGGGAGGAGATAATAAGGTGCAAAAAGAGGATGGCAGATGAAACTTCCTGAATTGCTTGCCCCGGCAGGGGACATTGAGAAGCGAATATAGGAGAAAATATTCCTTTATGCTCGTGTTTGAGGGGGACAGCAAGGTGGTCTGGTTCGAGGGAAACTACTCTGAATATGAGGCAGACAGAAAGGCCCGTCTCGGCGCTGCCGTAGATCAGCCCCACCGCATCAAGTACAGGCACTTGACCCCGCCAACCGCCAACCATAATTACTTGCCGAATTGAATTTCAAGGGTAGCCATGAAAGCGTAAGTGGACTTCCTGTGGCCGCTCTCATCTTTCGGCCAGGTAACTTCAGGTTCAAGCTCGAAAAAGAGCCAGGGCCGGTAAAAATTCCGTCGATATTGTGATCCGACCCGATAATTTTGAATAATCCACTCAGGATCATTCACTCCCCACATACTGGTATCATAGAAAATTGCGCTCTTGGGTGTCAATTGAGTGAAAAAACTGATCCCGGTATTCCAGGTTACGCCGGGCGTATCCTCGATGTAGGTCACGTTATTGCCCCACCGGACGAGCGTAAACGTGGTGATCTTTCGTTCAAGATCGACCTGCGATGTGTTCGAAAAATGTTCAACAGCTTGCCACATAGCGATTTCGGAAAATCGGATGAGGTAAACCTCGCCAAAGGTCTTCAAGTACTGATACCGCATCCTGATAAAGGCATCGGGATGTATATTGATTCTGATACCGCTATCAATACGGACCAGTGTATGGGGCCGGGTATACGGATCTACCCGCACCCCGATGATGGGTTGTCTGACTCCCGTTGCCCGGTTGACTCCCGGTTGGACAGGCTGACCGGGCTGGGCAGTGTATGGGTCAGCATCAGGTCTCGACTCGATATATAACCTCGATTTTCTTAGTAATCTTTCCCATTGGGGCAGCTCCAACGCGAGATGAAAATCCTGGACATATGCGACAGGATGCCCCTCGGTCCACCGGGCTGTATTTCTTAATATGATGAAAACGCTGGGCCGGAGATCCAGCAAAATATGGTCCCTATTAAAGAAGTTGTCAAACCATACCGCGGGTTCACAGGTGTTATCCTGCACTAAGGCATGCGCCTGGTCCAGCCATGTATCTCCGTCTGCTTTGACGGTCGTACAGGGGGCTGCCTGCGGCCCGAGTTGCTCCGCTGTTACGGTTTGTGCCGCAGGTTGAGGCGCTTGGCCGGTTTCACGCTCCTGCTGTGCTGCAGGTGAAGACGGGTCCGGCGGGGGAGTCGTTTCCGTGCCCACCAGGTTGCTATCCGTCGTAGTCGAATCTGTCCCGGGGATTCAGCGCTCGCGCCATGAAAACCGGCGAAGAGGAGGATGAAAAACAACGTGATCGAGGAATAATGGAGATGCCTCGTAACAATAATTATGTGACCCTCGGTTCTGATATGCCCGCTTCCATGGGGAGCGGATGCTGAAATCTCTGCGGAGGTTTATATGAGCGGCAACGGCAATATCAACCTGACTGCCCATGACTCTATTGCAGACTGCGCAATAGGAATTTGTTTTTCTAAGGTTAAGGTAGCAGGGTGAGATTTTGCTGTCAATAGAGATTTTGTTTGTGGGGGATGAAAGGGGACCGTATATAGTTTCCATCGTTCCTGATAGAATAATCAACAGGAACATGGCAATAAGAATCTTCATATTATCCCTCATATTATCTTTTTCCATACCTGCCCATGCTGTCGAGTTTGAAATCATAAAGACACATGAGGTTACCATCAAATACGAAAAGGGTTTAAGCGGTGTTTCCAATGAGATTGCCCGCTTAATCCCAACATTAAAGGAAGAGATTCAAAAGAGGATCGGACTTCCCATCAATTTCTCCTTTGAGATCATGATTTATAGACATCGGGAAACCTTCAGGAGTTTAGTGAGCAATGAGATGATTGCCGCATTTGCGATACCAGGACAATATCTCGTTGTATTAGACTACTCACAATTTCGATATGATTCACTCACCCTCAAGCTGATTATCATGCATGAGATGTGTCACCTGCTTCTCCATAAAAATATAGCAGGGAATAATCTCCCGAGGTGGTTTGATGAGGGGGTGTCTCAATGGGTCAGCGGGGGCATCAATGAAATAGTTTATCCCCAATCCACAGATGTCTTAAAAAGGGCATTTATAAGCGATACGTTATTGCCCTTTTCAACGATATCCGAAGCCCTCCCTTCTGATCCTGTCAACTTTATCTTGTCTTATGAACAGGGCAGGAGCATGGTGGATTACATCGAGCAAAGATACGGTATAGATTCAATAAAAAGGGTCATTTTAAGATTGAGCAGCGGTGTCGGGTTCTATGAAACCATAAGCGGTGAATTAGGCACAGACTTTACAGAGATCGAGGAAAAATGGAAGAAGGATAAGGGAAAACAATACACATGGCTCGACACCATTTCTAATCATATCTACCTGATACTATTTTCCATGGCCGCATTTTTAACCCTCTATGGATTTATAAGACTCAGAAAAAGAATGAGGGATTATCAGGATGAAGAGATATAATCGTGAAAACGTTCATGTAGGGTTGTCAGGGCTTACCTTAAAAACTTGGACACAAATGGTGATGTCTCCCCCCGGCGCAGGAAATGACCGGATGGACCCTCTCCAAGGAATTCCGAGAACCACGATTCATGTTCAATTTCCTCGTTCAGGATCGCCTGGGACAGATCGTAAGTTCGGTGATCCTTTCCGGCAGTCAGATTACAGATATGGGTATATCCACGTACCGCGCATCTCTCTGCCCCGACCAGAACCGTCAACATGGCCTTGGTATCCTTTGGATCCTTTGGCAATCTTGCAGGGGGACAGGCTGAACAGTCATGGAATGCCTTCATGTCCTCGGGCAATTTACCGCCAAGTTCGTATATGCGGGGGACCAATGCCTCAAAGTGATTGCGATCTTCGATGCGGGCCGTCTCGGCAATCTCTTTGACCCCTTCCCCCTCCAGCCCGATTAAGTTCACCCGCAGAATTGTATAATAGTAAAAGGTCGTTAGTTCCGCTGCAGCATTGTTGACCAGTAGCTGAACCAACTCATCGACATTGATCCCGGTCTTCTCTACCATTTCTCTTGTCACTTTTGCCATGTTATGCCTCCTTTTTATGATGTGACTGCCAGGAATTTGTTTTTCTGAGGTTAAACTATCAGGATGCGATTTTGCTGTCAATAGGAAATCGAGGCATTCGAGAAATAGCCCATTCTGCTGTCACTGGTGTCATTCATTCTGACCCTGAACGAAGTGAAGGGGAAGAATCTGATAAATCATGACCTTATCAGACCCTTCGCTCCGCTCAGGGTGACAAGATGGGCTATTTCTCGAATGCCTCGAAATCTGAAATAGATGGCATATTACGCAGAATAAATGTATGATATAAGGCTTAAACAAATAATAGAATAGGAATTGAAACGTGGAAAAACTGAAATTTGAAGATTTACATTTATCAAGAGAGATACAAAAGGCAGTCGCAGAAATGGGTTTTGAAGAGGCCACTCCGATCCAGTCACAATCCATTCCCTATATGTTGTCCAACAAGAGAGCTGGCCATTCAGGTTGCGGAAGAAATTAAGAAACTCGCAAAGCATAAAAAGGGTATAGAAATTCTACCCATCTATGGAGGACAGTCAATAGACCGCCAGTTAAAGGGATTAAGGCATGGGGTACAAATTATTATAGGGACACCGGGCCGTATCATGGATCACATGAGACGCCGCACCCTGAAAATGGAAAGTGTAAGGATTGTCGTATTGGATGAAGCGGATGAGATGCTGGATATGGGATTCAGAGATGATATTGAAGCTATTCTGAAACAGGTACCAAAGCAGAGGCAGACGATCATGTTCTCTGCAACGATGCCAAGGGCCATCCAGGAATTGACAAAAAGATACCAGACCAACCCGCAGATAATAAAGCTGGTACATAAGGAGCTGACCGCTCCGAAGATTGACCAGGTCTATTATGAAGTCAAAGAGGCGGCAAAAGCAGAGGTCTTATCACGTTTAGTGGATGCCCATAATTTGAAACTATCGCTTGTGTTCTGTAATACAAAGAGACGTGTGGATGATGTGGTGGAGACACTCAATGCAAGGGGATATCTTACGGAAGGCCTTCATGGCGATCTGAGTCAGCACCAGAGGGACAGGGTGATGTCGAAATTCAGAAAAGGAGCGGTTGAGATTTTAGTCGCAACGGATGTAGCCGCCCGGGGGATTGATGTAGAGGACATAGAGGCCGTATTCAATTATGATGTCCCGCAGGATGAAGAATATTATATTCACAGGATCGGAAGAACAGGCAGGGCAGGGAGGGCAGGGCGTGCATTTACCTTTGTCGTTGGAAGGGATATTTATAAGATAAAGGACATACAGAAATATACCCATGCAAAGATTAAACTTCAGAAGGTACCCTCCTTAATTGATGTGGCAGAGGTTAAAACAAATCTTGTCTTAGAAAAGATAAAAGGGGCTGTAGATGAAGGACATTTAGAGCATTATGTCAATCTGGTCGAAAGGATCATTGATGAAGACTATACCTCTTTAGATGTGGCAGCGGCCTTGTTAAAGCTGTCTATGGATGAAAAACCCAGGGAAGAACCGGCTAAAGACAGGGACATGAAGGATACCGGGGCTGAAGCAGGGATGGTGAGATTTTTCATGAACATAGGCAGCAAACAAAGAGTTCAGGCAAAGGATATTGTAGGAACCATTGCCGGCGTAACCAATATTCCAGGAAAGGCCATCGGGGCCGTTGATATTTTCGACGAATATACATTCGTAGAAGTATCCAAAGAGTTTGCAAAAGATATTCAACGGGCCATGAAGGATATTAAAATTAAAGGCAGGAGAATTAATATAGAGATTGCCAATCCGAAGGGTGTCAGGGATTACTAAGACTACCCGGGGTCAAGTCTTCGAACTATGATTTAAAGACTGCTGAGTATATGTTCAAAACTGGCAGATATATTTATGTGCTCTTCGTGTAAAGGGATTAATACGATGGTTAAAAAAAGACGAGAGATTGAAAATACTATAAAGAGATATATCACTGGCATCATTGTCTATAGCGGGTAAATCAGTGGATGTTTTTCACCGGGGACGGTGCATAATCAGTCATATGAGATATCACTTCCTCTTGCAATCATTTACTTATACATTCTAACACTTCCCATATTTTTATATGCCACTGCGATTACTCCGTTAGTAAGCCCAAGTCTCATGGCATAGAGGAGCACGATTCAACTCAGCTCTGTGAAGCCGCCATTGTGGCATGAACTTGTCCATCAGTTCTGTAAACTGATCATTGTGAAGCCGCTCCAACAGATGCAACATCTCATGCACGATGACGTACTCAAGGCACTGAACTGGTTTTTTCGTCAGCTTCAGATTCAGCCAGATGCGGCGGGCCTTGATGTTGCAAGTGCCCCATTTGGTTTTCATCTGCTTCACGGACCACTCGGCCACCTTCACGCCGATGATGGCTTCCCACTGCTCAATCAGCGGTGGAATCAGCGCCTTGATCTGTTGACGATACCAGGCCAGAAATACTTGCTTCCTTTGAGCAGTGTCGCTTCCTTTCCGGACAAAGAGGTCAATGGTCCGATTGTTGCGGATGGCCACACGGGCGGGGCCGTCCTGATAAATCACATTCAGGCGGTAGCGCTGGCCCTGGTAGTAATGGCTTTCACCCGTGACATACTCCCGGGCTGACTGCCGTTCCTGCCCCGAAAACTTCGCCTGTTGCCGCTTGATCCAGGGCAGCCGTGTAATCACCGCCAGACGCACGGCCTCGTCGCTCACGCGCAAGGGAGCCGCCACGCGCACCCTGCCGGCAGGGGGATAGACGGCCAGATGCAGATTCTTAATGTCCTTGCGGACCACATCCACAACCAGCCCGCTTACTTTGATCTGGTGCGTTTCAGTATTCACTTTGGTTCTTCACCAATTCAGGAATCTGTTCAACAAGTTTATCGCTGGGATCGTCCCCTTCGACGGTGTATGGAGTCTGCTCCTCCCTCACGCAAAAAGGATTGGCGTCTTGTGCCCCTGTTTGTTGAAGTACCCCTTTGATCGCCTTTTTCACCATTAAAAGAAATAATTTGATTGAGAGGGAGAAACGATGCGTGTCGGTTTTGTTTTTTCTAAAATCTCTTC
Source organism: Nitrospirota bacterium (assembly GCA_016214375.1). GTDB lineage: Bacteria > Nitrospirota > 9FT-COMBO-42-15 > HDB-SIOI813 > HDB-SIOI813 > JACRHF01. Next base: position 6,846 of record JACROQ010000110.1, read on the forward strand.
ATCGAATCGATTTCCTCCGCTCTTCATTTTTGAAATCATATTCGATCCATTTTCTATCGGCCAATCTTGATGAACTCGTAAAAAGTCGCCAGAAGTACTATTTGTCATTCTGAGCGAAGCGAAGAATCTGATAAAACAATGAGTTATCAGACCCTTCGCTTCGCTCAGGGTGACAGTGAAGGACTTTTTACGAGTTCATCAATCTTCAACTAACTCTATTCGTTGCGCTGCCCATTGGCAATACTTGAGGGAAATGTCGCACCCCTCAGCGGCAACGGCGCTTGTGCCAGAGATGCTCTTTGTTGTTACCATTGCCATACTGGCTGGTTTCTGCCTGAGGATGCTCAGGATACTTCAAAGTGTGACTCCCATACGGGAGCCTGACATCATCAACATTAAAAGTAAATTGTCTACTTTTCCGAAAGTGCAAAATACTTTCATGAGATCATCCCCAATCATTTCCTAAGTTGGCTTTGTTTTTGTAATGCCAGACTATCCAGCGACACCCTTGGAAGAATTTGGAAGCAGGGAGTCTCAGATCGGCAAGAATCTCAGAGAAACCGCAGACATAAAGAGTTCCCGTAGGTTTCAGAACCCTGGCAGCCCGTTCTATCCATTTGAGCGACCAATTAACATATTCTTGCTGAGACTCAAAAGTATCCCATTCTGTTTTTTTTATATTATAGGGAGGGTCAGCAAAAACAAGATCAGCAGATGCATTTTCAAGAGAGCTGAGCCATGCAATTGAATCACCAATCCCGATTTCTCTATGGTTTTCCTTTTCCATGTCCTTTATCTCCATGCCCTTTATCCTTTTCGTCTTTGCCGGGGTTTCCCTTTTCTTTCCCGCTCTTAAACGTCCGCTCTTTTTTGATCTCATCGTTAATTGTCACGAAGTTTCTTCCCTCCGTCCTCATCTGGATCACCCTTTCCGGAGGAATTCCATAATGATTTGACGTAAACCTGAGGTTCACAAGGTTTACCACATCATCATCATCGAGGACGATCTTTTTCCATTCCCTCCTCGGTTTCTTAAAATGGCCGTAGGCCTTTCCATAAGGGGGCCCATGGACTACTCTTACCGGCACGTACAGGATCTCAGGGCTGAGTCTGTAATGGAGCATGATATTAAACCACGTCGTTCTGGAGAGTCTCATGTTTATGATCACGGAGGGTGCGACATGGGCCCTTTCGGCAATGAAGAAGACAACAGGGAGTTCCTCCGCCGGGATCCCCCTCTCGCGGATAATGATCACCTCTCTCTGAGGGACCCTGTAATACTCTCCTACGGAAAGATAAAAGCCTTTTAACCCTTCCTCTCCGATGGAGATACCTGCATCGATCTGTCTTTCAGCCTTAAGAATACCCGGGCTGGCCAAAAAGAGGGAAATGAAAAGAAAAAGGCCTGCTATGATATGCATAAAAGTTCCTCCATTCAGAAGTGTCCCTTTATTTCAGCGCCATCTTCAGCGCCTCGTCAACGGTCTCCACAAAGATAAATTTCATGTCTTTTTTGAGATCTGCAGGCAGTTCTTCCAGATCGCCCTCATTCCTTTTGGGCAGGATGACGGTCTTGATCCCTGCGCGTCTTGCAGCGAGGACCTTTTCTTTTATGCCGCCTATCGGAAGGACAATTCCTGTAAGGGTGATCTCCCCTGTCATGGCCACCTCGTTATTTACAGGTCTCCCTGTCAGGAGGGATACGAGTGAGGTGATCATTGTGACACCGGCTGATGGGCCATCCTTCGGTATGGCGCCGGCAGGGACGTGGAGGTGGATATC
>JACROQ010000057.1 GCA_016214375.1 Nitrospirota bacterium
AATGCCCATAACTCTTTTTCAAATTGCAGCTTTAAATCGTTCAGTAGTTTCAAGGTTTCCTCCTGTTTTGATTTTTCCGCAATTATAGCATTTTCTCTTTATTTATTAAAGGATTATAGTTTATACACAGACTCTAATTAAGGGTCATGATACCTATACGGCCATTGAGTGTAAGTGGTCTGCCTCAGAATTTGACGCGAAGAATATAAGAGCCTTCAGAAGACAGTATCCCAAGGGAGACACCTATTTAGTTGCAAGGGATGTCGAGAGGTCCTATCCGCGATCCTATGATGGGATTCATGTAAAAGTCGTCAATCTCTCAGCCCTGGTAGATGCGATAGTCTGAGGGGGGGTGGGGGGCATGTGAGTACATTAACAGGAGGTGCAACATGATGAAAAGAATATTTCCTTACAAAAAAATCCAATTGTGTCGCCGGAATTGCCCGAATTGCCAGGAAGCCTTTCAATGCGGGTTGCATCATAGGAGTAGCAGATCAAGTGTTCTTTGTCAGTTATGACTGCATCAGTACCTGCTTCTGCTATGGCAACGGTTTAAGACTTAGTTTTTAATGGCACGAGACTTAAGACTTGATCCTACAAAAGGTGCCGGTTTGCCACTGTAATAGCCCTGGACTAAATCTACCCCGTATTCTCTAAGAAGATCCAGGGTCTCCTTAGTCTCAACAAATTCTGCTATGGTCTTAATACCCATTCCCTTTGCAACATTTATGATGGACTTAACAAAAAGCTGGTCTGTAGGACTCGCATAAAGTTTTTTTACAAAGGCTCCATCTATTTTTATATAATCCACTTCCATCATCTTTAAATATAGAAATGAGCTGAAACCTACCCCGAAATCATCGAGTGCAAAATGGCACCCCATATCTTTAACTGCCTTGATAAATTTGATAGCATTGTCCATGTGTTGGACTGCCGCTGTTTCCGTTATCTCAAAAACAAGATAGTCAGGGTCAGCGCCTGTCTCATTTATCTTGGACTGGATAAAGGATAAGAATCCTTCATCTCCGAGGTCCCTGCCGGACAGGTTTATGCTAAGAGTTATAATATCCCCCTGGAGACTTTTCTCCGCTTGAACCCTCATTGCCTTTTCTATGATTACCCTGTCTATTAAGCCGGTGATCTTGAATCTGTCGGCTACATCGATAAATGTTCCAGGAGAAACTATCGTCTCATCTTTGTTACGTATTCTTGCGAGCGCCTCATAGTGGCAGACCTTATTATTACTAAGATCTAAAATGGGCTGGAACCATGGTTCAAAACGGTCATCTTCAATGGCCTTAAGTATAAACTCCTTCCATTCGATATTTGAGTGGATATGCTCTAAATCATGGTCTGTGGGATCGAAGATGTGGCATCTATTCCCTCCCATATCCTTTGCCCGGGACATCGCGATATCGGCGTATTTAAGTAGTTCACTTGTTGTATTCCCATGGTTGGGGTATAAGACAATACCGATACTGGCAGTTATCCGGCCCGGCAATCCAAGGAAGTGGAGCCCCTCCAATCTTTCTCTTATCTCTTCTGAAGCGCTTAACCCTTCACTTTCATCCCTTTGAGGTAATAAAATGGCAAATTCATCACTGGCAAGATAGGCTACGATGCTTTCTTCTCCCATTGGACCCATAGGGGAGGTGTCAATATCCTTAATTGTATTTTGTAACAATTTTGCGACGGTACATAATATTTCATCTCCCGTGTTATGTCCGTATGTATCGTTAATAAATCTGAACTGGTCCAGATCAATCAGGAGGAGAACACCGGTCTCATTTGCGTCTTTAGCATGGTATATCCACCTATTCAGCAGAATAAGAAAGTGTGTCCGATTTACAAGACCTGTCAGTGCATCATATGCTCTGAGGTGTCTTATGCTCTCTTCTGCCCCTATCTTCTCAGTAATATCTTCCTGAATCGCAAGGAAATTGATAATATCCCCTTTCTCATTTTTAACAGGGGAGATGATCGTGTTGACCCAGAAGTACTCTCCATTCTTCTTTTTATTTTTAAATACACCTCTCCAGATTTTTCCTCCAGTAATGGTTCTCCATAATTCCTTGTACTGCACTGCTGTTGTTTCTCCTGACATGAGTATCCTTGGATTCCGGCCTATCGCCTCCTTTTTTGAGTATCCGGTTAATTGCTCGAACTGGGGGTTTACATATTCGATATTGCCATCAGGATCTGTTATATAGATAATATTGACACTGTGTTCAATCCCGGCAGAAAGCCTTCTTAAGTCGGCCTCATCCCGCTTGCGCTCTATCAGTGTAAATGCCTGGGTTATCTGGTCGCCTACCTCAGATGCAAAAGTTTCCTCATCCGGAGACCACCTTCGCTTCTCACCTGTCTGCCCAATGCATAGGATACCCACAAGTTTACCGGATAGGCGGATAGGTACAACCAGCTTCGATACAATACCAAAAGGAATAAGATATTCATTACTTAACTCTCTGATTCTCAAATCAGTCTGAGCATCGTATGCCGCAATGACCCTCTCTTTTTCAATGACAACGAGAAAATCCTCATGCTGATCTATGCTAAGAATAGCCCCGCTTGAGTGGGTACCGGATGTCTTCTCAAATTGGTCAAGGGATTTCAATTCTTTTCTGTCTTCACTCAGGGAAAATACAAATACCCGTTCTACATTTAGGGTCTTTGCGGTAACCTCTGTAATAAAATGGAGCGCACTATTAAGACTATCAGTCAGTAAGGGAATCGTGGTAGCAAGTTTAACTACGGCAGCCTGCTGGCGGGCCATACGATCACGTGTTGCATGGTCCTTCTCTTCGGTTAGTTTACGATCTGTTATATCTCTGGCTACCCCATGAATCGCTACTGTCTTGCCTTCATCATTTAAGATGGGTACAACCTTATCTTCAAACCATAAGTATTTCTTTGTTTCTTTATGCCTGAGACGGTACTCTCGAACATCGGCCTTATGACCTTCAAATATTTTTTTTGTAATATCAACCACAGCGGTAATGTCGTCCGGGTGAATTATCCTGGACCAGAGTCGGGGGTCGTTCATGAATTCTTCCGGCCTGTAACCGATAAGGGAGAGGGTGTTCATGCTCAGAAACTCCACATTTCCGGCAAAGGGGTCATCCTCTATGGTGACCTTGTAAATAATATCATTTACATTTTCAACAAGCCTCCGGTAATTTTCTTCACTCTTTTTGATTACTCTCATATTTGTACTAATATCAGCGGCCATGCGGTTGAAGGAATCACTGAGTACTCCGATCTCGTCATTTGTCCTGGCGGCTAACTGGATATCATAGTTACCACTGGCGATATCCTTTGAGGTGTCAGCAATTCTCTTAATAGGATTCACTACAACTCTTAAAAAGAGAAGTAACAGTCCCCCAATAAGTGTGGCGACAAGAGCTCCTGCTAAGATCGTACTTCTCAATATCTCCCTTGAAGGAGCATAGACCTCATCCGCATTAACTTCAACCATAAGGGTCCATTTCAATGATGGAATGCATATAGACGCACCTGCCACCAACACATCCCGGTAATTTTTGTAAAATCCGGTTATCTCTTTATTTGATTGAAGGCAAGCCCGAACGGCCTCTGTGTCTACTTTCTGCTTTAAGACAGCATTCTTTGCAGATATAGAATCTGTAATCAATAGCTTGTCCTTATTTACAATATAGGCATCCATGGTCTTTCGTTTTCCTTTATCCCAGGAAATAGCTCCAAGTTCCTTTGCAAGTTCGCCGGACAACACTTTATTAATGTCCGATAGAAGAATGAAGTTGACAAGTACACCTATATGCTTTCTTGTACCGCTGCTTAAAATAGGAGTGGAGATCGCCAGTTCAGGCGCGTCAGGATGAAAGGTTTTTGACTCTGTTATAGAAACCCCATTTTTACCATTTAGGAAAAAGGGTTGATCAGACATATCTTTTCCGATTAAAGAATTATATGTTGAAATTACGATGTGCCCATCCAGGGAGAGGACATGCATGTCGTGAATGGTACTGTCCAGGACCATTTTATTTTTAGAAATATGTTCATTCAGACCAGCAACAGCCGCTGCATTCCCCCGGATGATTTCCTGGAGCGAATTTGTTATGAAGCCGTCGCTTGAAAAATCTTGTGCCCGGCGCCTTGACATCTCAAGGAACTGGTATATCTGCCCCTCATAGGCCCCTGCAAGGGCTGTCAGGTCGTTGAGAGCATTCTCTTCCAGATGTCTCCTGTTTTTATAGTAGTTAATAATGAAAACAATAAGTATCGGTAGGAGGATAATAGTAACCGCCAGGAGGGCCTTCTGGGATAGTGATAAGGTATTCTTCTTCATTTACATATTCCTATGACCGGGAAAACACCATTTTTAAAAAACGTATCAACCTTTCTACCCCTTTATTATTAACTATAACAAGGCAGACACGATATTGTAAATCGCCCGAAAGGATGTTTTTAGGGGCTAAAAATGGGGATTATCCCCCATACGGATGAAATCCAATTCCAGTAACTTTATCAAAAGAACATCAACCGAACGTGGCAAGACTTAAGCTGGTGAATAACCCGGATAGTAAAGTGGAATGGATCGTCTCAGTCTCAATGCTTAGCGAAGGTTGATGGCCTCGTAAAAAGTCCTTCACTGTCACCCTGAGCGAAGCGAAGGGTCTGATCACCCATTGTTTTATCAGATTCTTCGCTCCGCTCAGAATGACAAATAGTGCTTCTGGCGACTTTTTACGAGTTCATCAAGGTTGGGATGTAGAAAATGTTTTTCAAATTGTCCCGCATGAGGAGAGAAAGGCTAAACACAAGCTAAATTTATTCACGATTACTTTGCCCTTTAATTTTTTCCTCTATTAAGGTAAAATAAGGACCTGTATCCAGCCTGTTACCTCTTTGTTATTGTGAAAATCAGGGAGGGTCTATGTTTCTGGCTAAAATATCCTCAAAGATGAGCCTGAGGAGTAAAATCTCAGGGATGCTGGTGTTGATCATCCTCATGGTAGCAGTCTCTCTCAGCCTCCTTGTCCTCAAGGAAGCCGATGCAACGTTAAAGTTTAATCTGCTGGTCGCTACCTTCATCCTGAGCCTTTTAGGGGTGGTTACAGGGATTGTCCTGGCCGAGCGTGTCACAAGACCTTTAAAGAGGCTGATGTACCATGTCAATGCATTAAGCAGGGGCAGGTTGGCAGAGAGGATGGAGATGACCGCAGGCGGAGAGATAGGGGAACTGGCAAGGGCCTTTGACCATATGGCCACAGAACTGGACAGGCGGATTAACGAGATCATGGATGCTAAAGAGCATCTTGAGAACTTGCTGTGCGAAGAGAGGAAGATGAGACAGGAGATGGAGCGTTCTAAGCGGTTGTCGGATATCGGGGAGTTTGCAGCGGTGATGGCCCACGAGATCAGAAATCCGCTCGCGCGGGTGATGATGGGGGCGTATGCCTTAAAGGATGACTCCATGGACGCAGAGGAGGGGGAGGAGGCCCTGGATAATATCCTGAAAGGTGTAGAGAATCTGAACCGCTTAGTGACGGAATTGCTCAACTACACCGGAAAGGTGGAACTGCAGAGATATGCAGCGCAGGTCTGGCGTGTGCTGGATGCCTCCCTCTTAAACCTGAAAGAGGAGATAGACAGGAGTAAGGTCAAGATCCTCCGCGATGTAGACCCTGATCTTCCCGCAGTGAATATAGATGCCGTAAAGATAGAGCGGGTATTCCACAACATCATTAAGAATGCCCTGCAGGCCATGCCGGACCGCGGGACACTGAAGATAGAGGCCAGGAGTCAGGGTTCAGAAACTCAGGGGCAAGTGATCGAGGTCATTTTTTCGGATACAGGGTGCGGTATCCCCCGGGAAAACATGGGGAGGATATTCAGCCCCTTTTTTACAACGAAAACTGAGGGGACTGGCTTAGGTTTGGCCCTGGTCTACCGGATCATGGAGGCCCATGGCGGACGGATAGAGGCCGAGAGTGAGGTCGGGGAGGGGAGTGTTTTTCGCGTCGTTCTGCCTGTTGTACCGTCTGTTGTACCTTCTATTGACACGAGAGTTCCTGGAAGAGAGGGCGGTATCCACGAGGGGTATGGGAGGGGCATGGAATGAAGAGCCGTATCCTGGTTGTGGATGATCAGGAGGCCTTTGCCCGGCAGATTAAACGGAGATTGGAGAAAGAGGGACACCGGGTGGAGGTCTCCACGGATGGGAAAGATGCACTGAGAGTCCTTGAGGAGGAGAGGTTTAATATGGTCATCAGTGACCTGAAGATCCCCCATATGAATGGACTTGAACTCTTAATTACTGTGAGGGGCAAGTATCCGGATACGGCCTTTATTGTGATGACCGCGTATGGGAGCATCGAGACTGCAGTCGATGCCATGAAGAAAGGGGCCAGTGACTACATCACAAAACCCTTCCCGCCTGAAGAGCTTGTCCTCATCGTCAGGAATGTCCTCGAGAAGCAGAGCCTTGTCGATGAGATCAGGGTCTTGCGAAAAGAGGTGGAGGAGCGGTACAGCTTTGGGAACATCATCGGGAAGAACCCGAAGATGCAGGAGGTCTATGACCTGATCTCGGATGTGGCGGATACGGATGCTACCGTATTGATCCGCGGCGAGACAGGGACCGGTAAAGAGTTGGTTGCAAAATCGGTTCACTTCAACAGCAGACGCAGGGATAAGACCTTTGTGAGCCTGAACTGCGGGGCACTGCCTGAGACCCTCCTCGAGAGTGAGCTCTTCGGATATGAAAAGGGGGCATTCACAGGGGCCTTAAAACAGAAGATCGGGAAGTTTGAGTATGCGGACAGCGGGACCCTCTTTCTGGATGAGGTCAGTGACCTGTCACCTGCCACCCAGGTCAAGCTCCTGAGGGTATTGCAGGAAAAGTTCATTGAAAGGGTGGGGGGGAATGGACAGATACCGGTGGATGTGAGGATCATTGCCGCCACGAACAAGAACCTGGAAGAGGAGGTCGCCCAGGGGAGGTTCAGGGAGGATCTGTACTACCGGCTGAATGTAGTGCCGTTAAGACTGCCATCCCTCCGGGAGAGGAAGGAAGACATTCCGTTGTTGGCGAAGCACTTCCTTTTGAAATATGCCCAGATGCTTCACAGAGATATTACGGTAATCTCTCAAGAGGTGCTCACGGAGATGATGGCCTATGACTGGCCAGGCAATGTCCGCCAGCTTGAGAATCTGATAGAACGGGCCATTATCATGGCAAAAGGGGATGCCATTACCCATATTGACCTGTCGGATGACCCAAGGAAAAAGGCGAAAACCGTGGAGCCCCTGCCAGAGGACCTTCCCTTTAAAAGGGCCAAGGAACAGCTCATCAAAGAGTATGAAAAGGTCTATTTTGTAAAGCTCCTGCAGAGATGCAAGGGGAGTATTACAGAGTCGTCCAAGGCCTCTCACCTGGATATGAAGACGTTGCAAAGAAAGATGAAGGAATATGGATTGAACAAAGGGGATTTTAAAAATAGGGAGTAGATGTCGGATTTAATAAAGGGGATTTTAAAAATAGGGAATAGATGTCGAATTTTTCTTCTGACTTTGGACATCTGTTCCCATAAATAATTCAGAATGCCTGCCATGCCGTTGATACCTCATCGGCAACTATTTCGCGAGAAAACCTTTTAATGAACTCGTAAAAAGACCTCAGATGTCACCCTGAGCGAAGCGAAGGGTCTGATAACCCATTGTTTTATCAGATTCTTCGCTTTACTCAGAATGACAAATGGTGCTTCTGGCGATTTTTTACGAGTTCATCCTTTTTAATTTAACCGGTTAAATAACTGTGTGGTGAACCTCCTCTCCGGCACTACTTATGTTGGTATGTCTATTGCGATAGCATTGGGTAGCATTAGCAGGCTGCTGAAAAAGAGATGTCCTGTCACCCTGAACTTGTTTCAGGGTCTCATAACTTATTGATTTGAGTGGATGCTGAAACAAGTTCAGCAGGACATTTTTTAATTTCAGTTATTCGTGCAACAGAAGTTCTTAAAGGGAGGTGAGAAATGATGAAGAGAGATGAAGCAATCGCTTGCGTTGAGCGAAGCGAAAAATTAAAGATCACATTCAGCAGGAGGAGTTTTTTAAAGACGACGGCGATTGGAGGGGGCGCCCTCCTACTTTCGGATAACTTGGCGGATAAATTGGGGCTTGTCGAGAATGCCTTTGCCATGCATAACTGGAAAGAGGGGACGACCTTTGAACAATTTCCCTTTACTGAACGGCTTGTCTGGAGGCCGGAAGATGGATTAGTGGCAGACAAGGTGGTGAGGAGCGGATGCTCATTCTGTCCTTCAGCCTGCTGGCACATGGTTCACGTAAAGGACGGAAGGGCAATCAATGTCTATGGGGATCCTGATAACCCCATCCAGGCAGCAGGGGGAGTTGAAGGGAAGCAAGGAGGTGTATGTGCCAAAGGGAGGATCGGCATTATCCAGCTCCTCTACAATAAATACCGCATCACCAGGCCCATGAAGAGGGTGGGGCCGAAACCAAGCATGAAGTTTGAGCCTGTCTCCTGGGACCAGGTGTTCACAGAGATCGCGCAAAAGTTGGTTGATATCAGGGACAACTCACCGGAGGGGGCCAAGGCGGTGGCGGCCAAGACGACTGACAGGGTCTCAAGGGACAACGGCGCCCCGCAGTTCCGGTTTATGCACATGTACGGGAGTCCCAACACCACCCATGAGGGGTACATCTGCAATGATGCCGGGGGGATTGCCCAGGGATTAATCCTTGGCAAAGGGTCTCAGACCAATGGGTTTAGTTATGATCCTGTTACCGGCACTTATGACTTGGGGGATAGCAAGTATGTGATGTGGTTTGGTGTCAATGATGCGGAGTCACATCCCCTGACCCATGCCTGGATGCGGAGGAGAAAGGAGATTGTAAAGGCGAAGTGGATTGTCGTTGACCCGAGGATGACCGCAACCGCCCTTTCAGCAGAGGTGTGGGTCCCCATCAAGCCCGGTACGGACATGGCCCTGGTCTACGGGATGCTGCACTATATCATGAACAACAATCTCATAGACAGTGACTTTGTGGACAAATGGGTCGCTGGCTACGATGAGTTAAAGAAGTTTGTGAATGCGAAGGGCTATTCTCCGGAGTGGGCTGCAGGGATCACGGGCATCCCGGCAAAGTCGATTCAACAGATTGCTAAGGATTATGCCACGACCAAACCAGCGGCCATCATCACAAACGCCGGGATCAACCATCACGTCAACGCAGTGGACTGCGAGCGGGTGTTGATATTCCTGACGGCCATTACCGGAAACCTCGGAGTCCCAGGAGGGGGCCACGTGGCCATGCACAATTCCGGCGTCGGTGTCTCCTTCCCCCCGATCAAGGGCGGGCCAACGATCACAGAGGCAGGCCTTCCGCCTCAACCCGATTTCTTCGTGAGGGCGATCAATGAGGGGAAACCCTATAAGCTTCGTATGATCTTCTACCAGGGGAATATGACAACACAGAACTCCAATACGGCAATGGTAAAAAAGGCCCTGATGAACCCGGATGTCACCTATGTAAGCTTCAACCTCTTTCCCCAGGAGGATACAGAGTATGCCGACTACATCCTCCCCACGCAGACATTCTATGAATTTGACCATGTCCACAGGAGGCTTGACAGGGCGTTGATGTTCAGGGAAAGGGCGGTTGATCCGATCGGTGAGACCAAATCAGAGCTTCAGGTATGGATAGAGCTGGCCGGCTATATGGCAAAGTTGGACAAAAAGAATCCGCCTGAATACTGGACAGGGAACTGGGATCCGAGGTGGTGGCAGGATAAACGCTACTTCTGGAACGAGATCTGTGCAAAGAATGGCGGCGCCTGGTCCGGCGGCATGACGGCCGACAGGATGATCAATTTGGCCCCCAAGCATATGTTGAAGGCGCCCTGTCCGCCGATGGATCACCCTGCCGCAAAGGTCCTGAGGCGTGACCAATTGGCAGAGGATGGACAGCACCCTGGGCTCAGTGTGATGTTCTTAGATGACCCTGCATGGAAGCTCCTCTGGGCCAATGAGAAATTCCCCAACGGCCGCAGGTTCCCAAATGACATCGACAAGGTGCTTATCTATACCAAAGAGTTTGATGATAAGATGAAGGCCATTGGCCATTCAGCCCTTCCGGAGTTCTACACATCCCCGGAGTCCATGGCCGGACTCCCGACCATTAAGTATCTGAATGAATTCGTGAAGTCACCCTCTGTGTCGAATAGCGCCGGGGGCAATCTTGTCCATAAGGTGGAGATTGGGGTAAAACCGGATCCGGAAATCAGGAAGAAATATCCCATCCAGCTCACAACAGGAAGACCAGGTGTCGGTGTGTTCCACACCATCTCCCACTGGTCCTGGAGTCTTTCACAGTTGTGCCGGGACCGGTATGTCCAGATGCACCCAAAGATGGCAGCCAAATTAAAGGTGAAGAGCGGCGACATGGTGAAGGTGGAGACCCAGAGGGGATCGCTCACCGGGCCGGTTATGGTATGGGACGGCATTCAGGAGGATACGGTATTTGTCCCCCATACCTTCGGAAACCGGCAGAAGGTCCATGAAGATATCGGGGGGAAGGCATGGGATACGGTGAATGTCCTGACCGAGCACTACTATGACACCCTCTCAGGCCAGAACGAGTATAAATGCCAGCTCTGTAAAGTGAGTAAAGTATAGGAGGGAGTCCAATGGCACAGAAATATGCATTCTTAATAGATGGCGAGCGATGTATCTTCTGCAGGGCCTGTGTGGTGGCCTGTAAGCTGGAGAACCATGTGGGGTCTCAGTGGCAGAGGAATGACGTGATCCTCATCGGGCCGGACCAGGGCAAGAATCCGGCGATGTACCCGGTCTTTATGAATTGCCAGCATTGCGAAAGGCCGGCCTGCATTGCCGCCTGTCCTGTGGAGAATAAGGCAATAGAAAAGCGAGAGGATGGTGTGGTCATCATTATCCCGGATAAATGTGTCGGGGATGAGATGTGCGTCTATGCCTGTGCGTATGGGGCCCTCCGGCTTTCCCCGCATAAAAACAAGCATGGCTATCATGTGGTGGATAAGTGTACCTATTGTGTCCACAAGCTTGACCGGGACCCGGATGCCCCCGGGGGGAACAGGCCCGCCTGCGTGATGACCTGTCCTAACCGTGCCCTGGATTTTGGGCTGAGGGATGAGCTTCTGGCGCGGGTAAAGCGGGAGGGGAGGGATATTCTGGATATAGACAAATTCGGGATGGGGCCGAGTAACATTATCCTCAAACCGAGGCCGGTACGCATGGCAAATGCGCTGCATGACTCCGACGCCACATACTCATCGGAATGGCCCTTTGATATAAAGGCCTTTCGGGTTGGTGCATCAGAGGAACTTAATCCGGCAGGGTAACTTTAGGTAGGGGGTAGCAGTGAGGAGACAGGAGATATAGAAGGAGGGGACTATGAAAAGGATATTAAACGTGATGTTGCTTTTAATCTTTATAGGAGCGATAGGTGCGGTGACCGATTCCATGGCCCAGAAGAAAGGGGAAAAGACCAAAACAACAGAGCTGCCTGTCGGCACACCGAGGACGGCTGAAGAGTTCTCCCGTGATGCGGATACCCTTATTGAGTCAAGGCGGTCCACTATTTCGGACGGGGAGTCGGCCTTGCTGTTCAAGCCGGCAAGGTGTCTCAGGTGTCATGAAAATAAACCTGGCGTAGAAGGGCAGATATTCTATGGGTATCCGGACTTCGGAAAAGATGTCAACTGGCCCGGGTATATTGCGCATCCGGAGCGAAAGCATGCGCCAAGTCTTGATGAGTATAATTTTTATGATGCCCATGCCGGAAAGAAGAAGAGGCTGCCCATAACAATAGGCCAGGACTTAGAGCAGCGGCTGAAGCAGATGCAGTAGAAGCGGTGAATTGGTGAATGGTGAATGGGAAGAAGAGTGAAGATGTAGCCGCAGGCTTTAGCCTGCATTACAAAAGCAAGGAGGGTGCTGTTTATGCCATGCTCTCGGAATGCTTTAAGGAACCTTGTGTAGAATTTGCTGAAGATGTGGCAACGGGCAGATTATATGAACTGATTGCAGAGGGATTAAAGAGATTAGACATCCCTGTTTTGCCGGATGTCATAAAAGGGCTGCGAGGGGACAACCTGATGATGGGGCCGATGGAAGGGCCGGTGATAGGGAAAGACGAGGCAATACTGAATATATATCACAGGTTAAGAGAGGCCTATTATTCTCTCTTCTTTCCCCTTTATGTTGTTCCTGTGGAATCTGTTTATAAGGCATGGAAGGAGGGGAAGGATGAGAAGGGGTATATCATGGGAGACCCGGCCATTGAGATGAAAAAGAGGTACGGGATGGCCGGGATAGAGATCCCTGAGATCTATAAAGATACCCCTGACCACATCTTTCTTCTCCTGGAATACGCCTCCCTGTTGTGTGAGAACCTTGAGGAAGAGTCAAGGGCCGGGTTTGTCTCAGGTCATCTTGACTGGGTAGAAGACCTGAGGAACGATATCTATAAATATAGTGAGAGTCATTTCTACAGGGCTGTAGCAGATGTGACGGTCTCCTTTCTTAAGGGTGAAAGGACTAACTTACTAATCCAGAGGAGGTAGCGTATGAAGCCTGAAAGGCTCTTTTCTCTCATAGTCCTGTTGATGGTGGTGCTGTTTTGGGGAGGTTGTTCAAAAAGGGAAGGGGCAAAGACCGGGGGGGAAGTGAAGATCCCGGTGGCGCCGGCTGCGTATGCGGATAAGCATATCCCCGAGGGGTGGTGGACAGATGAGAAGGTCATTGCGGAAGGAAAGGAACTCTATGAGGGGAGAAAGAACATGGATGTCAACTGCGCGGCCTGTCATGGAATGGGGGGTCTCCCTGTACTTACCGGCGCGAGGGATTTTAGAGATGCATTGATAGTGGGTAAGTGGTCTGATGGCTACTGGTTTTGGCGGGTTTCGGAGGGGGTGCCTGATACAGCGATGACAGGGTGGAAGGAGAAGCTATCTGAAGAAGAGATATGGCAGGTGATCGCTTATTCGCGTACCTTCTCTCAGGGAGGGAAAGGTCAATAGCATGAAGACGATAACCTCTCGGTGGAAGATATGGGGACCCATGATCCCCCTGCTCCTGATCCCGATACTTTCCTATGCCCAGGTGCCTGAACTCCCGCCGGTGGAACTTGGCATTGGGAACAGGGAGGTGGTCTGGATTGTGATGCAGGTGCATCTCCTCTTTGCCGCGTTTATCCTTGGGGCGCCCATCTTTGTAGTCCTCTGTGAGTTTATCGGCATGAGGACCAAGGATGCCCGCTATGACCGACTGGCAAAGGAGGTGACCAAGGTCACTTCGATCGCCTACAGTCTTACCGCCCTGTTCGGAGGTTTTGCCATTTTGGTGCTCATCGGCCTCTACCCTGAGATCACCTCTTATATGATCAGACGATTTTTCCCGATGGTGGCCATTATCTATCCGCTCCTGTTTATCGGTGAGACAGTGACCCTCTATTCCTACTGGTATACATGGGATATCTGGAAGGAGAAGAAGGGACGGCACCTGGCCGTCGGGATCTTATTAAACCTCTTTGGGCTGGCGACCATGTTTGCCATCAATGCGCCTACCTCCTTTATGAATACCCCGCCAAGGCCTTTGGCCACCGCCACACTGTGGCAGGCTATCAACAACTATACATGGATGCCGCTCAATCTCCACCGCACGGTAGGGAACATCACATTCGGAGGTTTTATCACCGGTCTTATTGCCGCATATCTTTATATGGCCTCGAAAAAGGATGAAGATAAGGCGTTCTATGACTGGATGGGATTTGTGGGGAATCTGATCGGTATCGCTGCCCTGATCGTTTTGCCGCTGATGGGCTATATCTATGCCCTTGAGTTTTACAAATATGACGCCTCTGCAGGGCTCTACCTGATGTCTGACCGCCTCTCCATGCACTGGGAGATCAATGGGGTTTTGACCGGCGCCACATTTCTTGCAGGGAACTTTTACATATGGTTGAGCATGAAGCGGGTCGAGGGCGCCAACAGGTTTGCCCCTTATGTGAAGGCCGGGTTTATCATTATCCTGATCTGCAATGCCATCTGGATGACGCCAAGACATTTCTGGCCTGTCATGCAGGTCCCTGAAGATCTTCTTACCAAAGTGGAACTGCCGCCCCATCTGGGTTTTCTTGCGCTGATGCAGGCAAAAAACACAGCGGCCTTTTTAACGGTACTGGTGACCTTGATTAATTATCTCCTCTACCGCAGGGCCCTCAAGACCGGAAAGATTATCTGGGGTAAGATAGACTTTATATCCCAGTATGTATTGATCTTTCTTGGATTTACCTCAATCTGGACCATGGCCTTTATGGGCTCTGTCAGGTCCTTTGCACGGAAGTATTTTCACGTCTATCTCTATATAAAAGATACGACACCGGAGTCCTATACGCCGACCCTGGCCTTTACAACCGCAATGGCTACGTTGATCACATGGGTGTTTTTTATCCTTGTGAGTTTTGCGATATGGCTTGCACTGATCTCAGGGATGCAAAAGAAGGGGAAGGAAGGGTAAGAGAGACGCTGCGGGTGAAGGCGTAACGAGGGGGGGATATGGTGGAGAGGAGTTTCTGGCAGAAGACAAAGTGGAAGTTAGTGATATCTGTAGCCCTTTCCGTGATCATCTGGATCGTGAGCGGCCTGATCGGCTTTCCCAGGCTTTTTCAATGGATGTTCATGGGGTATGTCATCGGGGGCCTTCTTTTTTTTATCCTTCTGGATGCCCGGCCCATGAAGGAGAGGAGCGGGGGGGCCGCGGTACTCAGTGTGATCATCTTCTATCTCATTATCTCCTTTGTGTATACGATCAACGGCGCCCTGTGGCCTCAGTATAATCCTGAAGAAGAAAAGGAGAAGATTGCCAAGTTAATGAAAAGTGTTGTTTCTCCAAAACAGAAGATCGGGGAGCTTGAGGCCAAGGTGGAAGAGCTGTCAAAAAAGGTTGAAGAGCTGTCAACAAGGCCGGCAGCGCCTGTTGCAGCGCCGGCGCCCTCCGGGGAAGCGGCAAAGAAGGCCGCGGAAAAGGTTGCGGGTATACCTGCCAAGGCCGGCCCCTCCCCTGAACTGATCGCCCAAGGGAAGGAGGTCTATGACCTTTATGAGTGCTATAACTGTCACAAGATTGGCGGAAAGGGGGGCGTAAAGAGGAGGGGGCCTGAGCTGGATCATGCAGGGAAGGAGTTTACCGCAGAGCAGTTGAAGAAGAGGATATGGTATCCCTATGCACCGGGGACAAAGGCCACGAAGGGATTTGAAAAGGAATTTGAGGAGCAGACGATGCCGGACTACTACAACGAGCAGATCAGTAAGGAAGAGATGGCGGCCCTTGTTGCCTATGTTCTTAGCCTTAAATAGGGGGTATGGGTATGGAGATTGAAAGAGTGATGCACAGAGAGGAGGGATAGAAATGCTAAAGAAAGTTTTTGCCTTGGCAGTGATCATTCTTGGACTGGGGATGGCATGTATATCCTTTGCAGAGATGACGGGGGATGCAGCGGCAGGGAAGATACTGTTTGAAAAGACCTGTGTCCTATGTCATGGCAAGGAGGGGAAGGGGGATGGGCCGGCGGCAGCAGCCCTTAATCCAAGGCTCAAGAGTTATGCGGATCCGGCTGTTGTTGCAAAGTCTGATAAAGAGCTCTTTGATACGATCACCAAGGGGAGACCGGGAACCCCGATGGTGTCCTTTGAAAAGACACTGACGAAGCAACAGAGATGGGATATCCTGGCCTATGTCAGGAGTCTCGGGGGGAAGAAGTAGGGATTGTCCTTTAATGATATCCTCCGTGTGTACGGGGGAAGGAAGAATAAAGAGGAGGGAAAAGAAATGAGAAAGAAATGGATGATGCTTACAGTGCTGGGTATTTTATTGTTTGGGAGTGCCATGTCAGCAATAGCCGCGGTGGAGAGTACCTTTCACGGGCAGTTCAGGGTAAACTACTATTCGCTGAGTCAGGACCAGGATATTGGACCCGGTACTGCCGCAGAGAGACTTCGGTGGAGGCCGACCTGGGATGCCAAGATATCGGATGATGTGAGTATGCACATGCAGCTCAATATCGGGCACATAGAGTCTAATACGTCCAATGCAAGAGTTGATCAAAGTGGTGCCGCCCCTGCCGTCGGTCTCAGACACGCGGTATTAATGTTTGCTACCCCTGAGATTGGGGGAAAGTTTGCCGCAGGCCTTGTCCCTGTCTCAGACAAGTTCGGGGATACCCTCTTCAGCTCTGACTGGGACTTTAATCCCCTGACCTTAGCCTGGCTGGGGAAGATCGGAGGGGCAGATGTACGGCTTGCTACGGCGAAGCTGATGGAAAACAATTCCCAGAAAGACGATGATGTGGATGCCTATGTAGTTGATGTAGATTTCCCGATGGGAGAGGGTCATAACATTGGCGGGTCTATTTATGTCGTTAGAAGTGGAGATGGTATTACAACTTTGGGTGATGGTGATTTAGGGGATTCAGCTACCGAGAACTATATTGGTATCCGGGCATCCCACAAGATGGATATGGTGAAATTGAGTGGGTTCATACTCTGGAATACTGGAACGATCAAAAACTGTATTGATGCTACTGCTGGTGGCATCTGTAGTGGTCTCGCGGCGGTTGGCAAAGATGTGGACAACTCAGGTTATGCCATAAAGCTCGAAGGGACGGCACCTTTAGGCCCTGCCAATGTGGGACTGATGTTTATTACAGCCTCTGGGGATAAGGACTTTGGAGCCACCGACTCTGCCAGCAGTTTTATCACCCCGATGACCCTTATTGCCCATACCGGCTACTGGGGTTACACCGGGAAACTGAATGTCCAGGGACCAACGGATACAGGTATTGATAACCCGCTCAATATTGACGGGGCAGCCTATTCTACCGGCAGCGGTGTGGGCTATGGGATCATGACGCTTCAGGCAAAGGCAGATTTCCCGATCATGGACAGACTGACAGGGTATGCAGCTATCGGCATCTTTCAGCACATGGACGTCCCTTCAGGTTCAGAAAAGAGTATAGGTACGGATATCTATGTTCAGGGGAAGTACAATGTGGCCCAGAATCTGAACCTTGAGGCAGGGTTAGATTATGCCAGCATCGGGAAGAAAAATGAAGCTTACTTAGACTCATCTGGTGTTCTTGTTACCAAAGATAATAATATTACGCTTCTCTTTGCAAGGCTTCAATTAGAATACTGATTGGTAGAATACTGATTGGGCAGCAATTCTCGGTGAACCATCATGAGCCGGGGGCTCACAAAGGATAATGAAAATCTGGTTGCTTAAAGCCCAATGAATTGGGCAACTACAAGAGCTTGGCCGGCAACTACGCAACTGGTGTAGTTGCCCGATTTATCGGGCTCAAGAGGGATTTTCAGGTGAAATAAACCAGGAGGGTCAGGAGAAAATGATGAGGAAATGGAAATTGTATCTTGTATTTGTGCTGATGTTTTCAGGTCTGTCAGGCTGTGGTTACAACAAAATGCAGGCCAATGAGGAGGGGGTCAAGGCGGCATGGGGTGATGTGGAGGCCTCCTATCAGAGGCGGAATGACCTCATCCCGAATCTGGTCGAGGTTGTCAAGGGGTATGCGGCCCATGAGAAGGAGACCCTGGAGGCCGTCACCGAGGCACGGGCAAAGGTCGGCACCATCCAGATGTCAAAGGACCTCCTGAGCGACCCCCAGGCATTTGCCCGGTTTCAGGCGGCCCAGTCTGCCATGAGCAGCGCCCTCTCAAGGCTGATGGTCGTGGTAGAGAGATATCCTGATCTTAAGGCCAACCAGAATTTCCAGGACCTTCAGCATCAACTGGAGGGGACTGAGAACAGGATCAATGTCGCGCGGACGCGCTATAATAAGGCGGTGGAGGTCTACAACACATCCCTCAGGATATTCCCCAATGTGGTCACCAACAAATTCTTGCTCCACCTGACCCCCAGGGAGCCGTTCAAGGCTGAGGCAGGTGCCGAGAAGGCGCCCCAGGTGAAGTTTTAAAACGTGAGAAGATTGCTCTATATCCTGATCTTCCCTTTCCTCATTTTTTCAGTTTTCTGGCCAGTCTTCTGGCCGGTTTTCTGTGAGGCCCTTGATGTCCCGCAGCTCAAGGGGCGTGTGAATGACTATGCAGACATGATATCCGCATCTGTGGAGGCAAGGCTTGAAGAGGAACTCAGGTCCTTTGAACAATCCGATTCGACGCAGATCGTCATCCTGACCATCCCATCCCTGGAGGGGGAGGTGATTGAAGAGTTCGGGATCAGGGTCGCTGAGGCCTGGAAGATCGGGCAGAAGGGGAAGGACAACGGAGTCATCCTGATCGCCTCAAAGGAGGACAGGAAGATGCGGATCGAGGTGGGGAGCGGCCTTGAAGGGGGATTAACAGACCTGATGTCAGGGAGGATTATCGACTTAGTCATGAAGCCCCGTTTTAAACGGGGGGACTTTGACGGAGGTTTCATGGCAGGGGTCTCGGCATTAATCGATGCCAGCCGCGGGGAGTTTCATCCTGAGGAAGGCCCTCCTGCCGGAAGAGAAAGAGGCATCTCCCCCTTCTTTTCCTTTCTTATCTTTTTTGGGATCTTTTTAATCGCCATCGGGGCGATCTCACGTATCCTGAGTAGTATCGCCGGGGCCATCGGACTTCCTGGACTGATCCACCTGACGCTCGCTCCCTTAGGACTTGTCTCCTTTATCATCCTTGCCGTTATCGGGATGGGGCTTGGGTTTCTTTTCCCCCTGCTGTCACCGGCCGGAGGCTATCCGGGTTCTCAGCGACGGGGAGGCGTCTTTCCGGGCGGGGGGTTCTATGGGACAGGAGGGGGGGGCTTTGGCGGCGGTGATTCCGGAGGTTTCGGCGGCGGGGGCGGAGGATTTGGAGGGGGCGGCGCCTCAGGGAATTGGTGATGGGAAATCATTTGAAGGCAGAGGAGTTCTTTACTGAAGAAGAGAGAACGAGAATCAGAGAGACCGTAAAGTCTGTCGAATCCCGCACCATCGGTGAGATCGCGGTCATGGTCGTGGACAGCAGTGACCGTTACATCGAGGCAGAGGTGATCGGCGGCGTACTTGCCGGGGGCCTCTTGTCCCTCATCGTCTCTATCTTGTTTTTCCACGC
>JACROQ010000101.1 GCA_016214375.1 Nitrospirota bacterium
AAGATGTAAAGAAGGTTTATGGTTCCGGCCCCATCCGTGTGGAGGACCTGGCGAATATCAATCTTACGATAGTGCACGGTGAATTCGTGGCGATTCTTGGCCCGTCCGGTTCAGGAAAATCCACCCTCATGAATATCATCGGATGTCTTGACCGCCCGACTACCGGGAGGTATTTACTGGAGAATATAGATGTTTCGGGTCTGAGAGATGAAGATCTGGCGCACATCCGGAATAAGAAGATAGGCTTTGTCTTTCAGATGTTCAACCTCCTCCGGAGGCAGACAGCGTTGGAGAATGTCCAGCTTCCGCTGTTGTATTCCGGCGTCGATCAGAAGGCAAGGAGGGAAAAGGGGTTATTGGTATTGAAAAAGATGGGGCTGGAAGGCCGCTGGAATCACCAGCCCAACGAGCTCTCCGGCGGGGAATGTCAGCGTGTAGCGATAGCCCGTGCCCTGATCACCGAGCCTCGGATCCTCCTTGCAGATGAGCCTACCGGAAATCTGGATACCAAGACAGGCATAGAGATCCTCTCGCTATTTAAGACGCTTAACCGTGAGGAAGGGGTTACCCTGATCCTGGTGACCCATAATCCTGAGATCGCCAAAGAGGCCAGGAGGAGGATCTACATCCAGGATGGAAAGATCGCCGAGGATACGACGGCATGAAATACTTCGAATTTATCAGGATGGCCTTAGCCTCCATCCTTGACAACAGACTCCGCTCATTCCTGACCATGCTCGGCATCATGATCGGCGTGGGTTCTGTTATTCTGCTGATATCGATGACGACCGGCTTCAGGGAATACTTGGTCAGGCAATTCATGGGCATAGGGACAAACCTCATCATCGTAAATCCCGGGAAGACTGAGACCAAGGGTCTGGGGCATCCGGGATTTGAGGGGGTTCAGAAGATGACTACAGGCGATACCATTGCCTTACGACGGAATGCCATGGCCCTGGAAGGGGTCTCTTCCATCACCGTAGGCACTGCCGATGTCCGTTATCTCGACAGGGAGAGGAGGGTGATGATTGTTGGGACTGATGATGTCTTTGTAAAGATCATCAGCATTGGTGTGGATTCCGGAGGCTTCTTTACCTCTGAAGACGTGGATGCCTCCCGCAGGGTGTGTACCATCGGGTATACGGTGAAGAATGAACTCTTTGGGGGCAAAAATCCCTTAGGGGAGATCATCAAGATTGGAGGGTCAGGATTCAGGGTCATCGGGATTATGGAGAAGAAGGGGACGTTTATGGGTACGGATGACTTCGATGATGTGGTCTATATCCCTGTGCCGGCTGCCCAGACCCTGTTTAATACGGACAGGCTTCTTGGCATAAGGGCCAAGGCCCGCAGCGCCGCCATGATTGATGAGGCCAAGGAACAGATCAGGGTTATCTTAAAGAAACGGCACAACAATAAGGAAGATTTCACGATCCTGACTCAGGGCTCTCTGCTCTCAAGCCTTGATTCCATCCTGAACGCGCTCTCGGCAGTCCTTGCAGGCATCGCCGCCATATCCCTGCTGGTTGGGGGGATCGGAATTATGAATATTATGCTGGTCACTGTGAAGGAAAGGACGCGTGAGATCGGGATCAGGAAGGCCGTTGGGGCTACCAAGAGGGACATCCTCCTCCAGTTTCTGCTCGAGTCCATGATACTCAGCCTGATGGGAGGGGTGGTGGGTATCTTAATGGCGTTTACAGGCGGGGTGGTGCTCTCCCGCTTTCTCCCGCAGATGCCCCCCCTCATGGAGCCATGGGTCATAGCCCTTGCAACCCTCTTCTCCGGGGGGGTGGGGATATTCTTTGGGGTCTATCCGGCCTACAGGGCAGCCCATCAAGACCCCATCGAGGCATTAAGATATGAGTGAGAGGCCGGGGCACATAGAAAAGGGGACAGATTTAAAATCAGTCCCCTCCCTAATACTGGGTGTGGCAATGGCGTGGTGGGGGGACACGCTCCTTCTGCTCCTCCTGTCATTTTTCGCTTCGCTCAATGCAAGCACTGCCCAAACGCTCTGCGGCCTTTGCCGAGTGGGTCTGTGAGGAGGTCTTAGAACACGTTACCCACAGACATATGTCCACAACGAAGGCAGGGTAGTCGCCAACGATACTGAAGGGAGGGAGGACCGTAGGGGCGGGTTTACCCCCCCTACGAAAGCAGTATCCCTTGAGCCTGTGCAATTTTTCTCCAACATCAAGTTGTTTCCTGAACAGTCTCGTGTGGTAGAACAGGCCATACAGAATGATTGCGGGGTTATTGTTGCGCCCTCAGGCAGCGGAAAGACCATCATTGGTCTGTCGCTTGTTGCTCAAAGATCACTGCCGGCATTGATACTGGTACACCGGAAACATGCTGCAGAGTTTAGCGCGCGTATTGGATATTGGAAAGCTTTAAGGATAAATTTGGGACTATTATTGTTGATGAATGCCATCACATACCGGCCAAGACCTTTCGCCAGGTGGTTTCTGAACTTAATTCACGATATCTTTATGGACTAACTGCAACCCCCAAGCGCAAGCACAATGACGAACCTTTGATTTATGAGCATATTGGCGATATCGTGGCCGGGATAAAAACACTACTCGCTTCTTCCCGTCCCATACAGGACACTCCAGCCGTCACAGAAATATGCATCCGCGAAACCTCACTATCTATACCCTTTAAATTTTCCACTGACAACTTCCAGCTTCTCTCAAAGATTATCTGTTTTGACACGTCCCGCAATCAGCTTATTATCAAAGACATTCAAGAACAGGTTACCCAGGGTAAAAAGGTTCTGCTCTTGAGCGAACGCCGGGATCATCTGGATGTACTCAATCTCTACCTGAAAGGACTATGTGAAACTATCCATAAACTTCCTTATCCTGGCCTTCCCGTTTTCATTCGAAGGGAAGTTGATCCAGTATATTGGAAGGTTAAGAGGACACAACAACCATAAGGTTATTATTGATTACCGGGACAGCCAGATTCCATTTCTCGAAAGGCAATTCAAACAGCGGCAGAGGGTTTATAAAAAGGTATCGAAAATGGGCAAGTGATTTAAACGGGTTATTCTTTTGGTAAGAAAGGCGCTGACCAGAACTTCAAATAATTTTAAAATAATAGTGCACACCAAACTTCTAATTGTCTTAAACCACGTAGGTGTGATACTATTTCTATACATTTTTTGTAAAATCTCTATCAAAGTCTAATATAAAAGGATATAGTATAATTCGGAAAGGAGGTATATAGAATGGCTGTACTCAAAGAAGTAACTATAGAAACTATAAAAAGATTACCTGATGACTG
>JACROQ010000102.1 GCA_016214375.1 Nitrospirota bacterium
CATTTGGTTTTTTAGCCCCTCGGGAACCCAATAGAATATCATTATTTATGGAAATTTTTGCCTTTGATTTAAGATCTGCAACAAGGGTGTCAAACTTTTCTTTACGTTTTTTGGCGAGCAGTTTTTTCTCAATCTCCGGCTTGGCCTCATCAATATTTTTTTGCTTCCCCTCTCTTTTTTCCAAGACCTTTATGATATGAAAACCAAAACGCGATTGAACAATATCGCTTACCTCTCCAACTTTTAGTTTGAAGGCTACCGAATCAAATTCCGGCACCATCATCCCCTGTGAAAAAAAGCCCAAATCCCCACCGGTATCTTTACTTCCGGGGTCAGTAGAGAATTTCTTCGCAAGGTCTTCAAATTTTGCCCCTTGTTTAACTTTTTTTAAGACCATATCCGCCTCTTCACGAGTCTTAAGAAGGATGTGACTTGCCCGAACCTCGTCAGGACTTTTGGTCTCTTCAAGATTTTCATCAAAAAATTTCTTTGTTTCCTCCTCAGACACTTGTGTCTTTTGATCCACCTCCTTTTTAAAAAACTTATCAACAATAACCCGCTTCTTCATTTCCTCAATAAAATCGATAGTCTCTTTATCCTTGTCTATGCCCAAACGAAGGGCCTCCTGAAAGATAAGCTCACGAACAATCAAATTGTCCAGAAAGCCCTTTTTGGTCTCTTCTGTCATCTCTCCGCCATGGGCCAAAGCCGGATACTCTTTAATCCTCTCTGTAAATTCAGATAAGGTAATCTCTTTATCATTTATCTTAGCTACAATCGGTCCACCGGAGGTCTTCCTGGCCTCTTCCTTCTGTTTACAGGCCGTAACCGATAGCAGCAGAAGCAGACAACATAACACCCTCAATAAAAAATCTTTTCGCATTTTTTCTCCTCTTTTGAAAGTTATTTTAAGCCTCTATTTAAACACAACCCACCAGCGCTTTCAAGCAGTTAATTATCTCTGAAAAGACAGCGTTCCCATCCCCTGAATTCCTCACTTCCCCCGTTTTTAAAGAAGAGACCGTTAAGAGAAATGTATATTCCGACACAAAACGGACCCGGTTCCGGAACACAGAGAAAAGGACCTTAATAATATCTCCGGATATCTTTGCCTGGTGATCAACCGTAAAATAGATGCCATCTTCTCCCGCCTCTATCTTTGCGACAAAAGAAGAGCGGGCAAGAAATTTTGTCTCCATCACTTTAAAGAGGTTCTCTGCCTGGAAGGGCAGCAGTCCATAGCGATCAATCATCTCTTCTTTGAGAGATGTTAACGTATCTTCTTTTTTTACAGCGGTAAGCCGCTTATAGAAGGCAAGCCGCTGAGAAGGGTCCTCGATATAATCCTCAGGGATAAAGGCCGAGACGCGGAGATTTATCGTGGGATTAATCTCCTCTTCCACCTTTTCTCCCTGCAATCTCTTGACCGCCTCATCGAGCATCTGACCATAAAGTTCAAAACCTACAGCCATGATGTTCCCGGACTGCTTTCTCCCTAAGAGGTTGCCGGCGCCACGGATTTCAAGGTCTTTCATGGCCAACCTGAAACCGGCCCCCAAATCCGATAATTCCTGTATGGCCCGTATCCTCTTTTTGGCATCCTGAGACAGGGTCTCCTCTCCGGGGACTAACATATACGCATAGGCCTGATGCCCCGATCTTCCAACACGCCCCCTGAGCTGATAAAGGTCTGCAAGACCAAACCTGTCAGCCCTGTTGATGATGATCGTATTGGCTGAGGGTATATCCAGGCCGGACTCAATAATAGACGAGCAGACCAGGAGATTAAATTCCCCTTTTATGAATTTAATCATGACATCTTCCAAGAGGTGTTCCCGCAGCTGTCCATGGGCCACACCGGTGCGTGCCTCTGGAATGAGATCCTGCAGAAAGGCAGCAATATTGTCGATACTTTCAACCCTGTTATGCACAAAAAACACCTGACCACCACGGGCAAATTCCCGCATCACCGCATCGCGGATAATCCTTTTATCAAAGGGGGCAATGAGTGTGCGGATAGAAAGGCGGTCGACCGGCGGGGTTTCTATAGTACTCAGATCCCGGATGCCAAACAAGGACATCTGCAGGGTCCTTGGGATGGGTGTGGCTGAAAGGGTAAGGACATCGATAGTCTTCCGGATCTGTTTAAGCTTCTCTTTTTGTGCAACCCCGAAGCGCTGCTCCTCATCGACGATTACGAGTCCCAGATTCCGGAAACTAATGTCCGCCTGGAGGAGGCGCTGTGTGCCAATAATCACGTCAACAGAACCATCGGCAAGGGCGTTTATGATAGAGGCCTGTTCCTTGGGCGAGCGAAACCGGCTCAACATCTCCACGCGCACAGGAAAAGAGGCAAACCTCTGGGAAAAGGTCTGGTAATGTTGCTGGGCCAGGAGGGTCGTCGGGACGAGCACTGCCGCCTGTTTTCCGTCCAGTACGGCCTTACAGGCCGCCCGGATGGCAACCTCTGTCTTTCCATATCCCACATCCCCACAGATCAGCCTATCCATGGGCTTTTTAGATTCCATGTCTCTTTTTACATCTTCTATAGCCGTAAGCTGGTCCGGGGTTTCTTCATATTCAAAAGAGGCATCAAACTCCTTCAGGATATGGCTGTCTGGAGAAAAGGCATACCCCTCCAGGATTTCCCGGGCCGCATAGAGATCGACCAGGTCCATCGCAATCTCTTCCACGGCCTTTTGTACGCGCTTCTTTGTCTTTTCCCACCCTGATCCCTGAAGCTTGTCCACATGGGGTGAGTGGCCTTCCGCCCCGATATACTTTTGGACCAGGTCCATCTTATCCACAGGGACGTAGACAGAATCACCCGCGGCATACCGGATACACAGAAAATCACCCTCCCCACCGCTGAAGGTCTTGCGCCGCAACCCGTCGTACTGTCCAACGCCATGATATATATGAACGACATAGTCTTTAGGTTTTATATCCTGGAAGGAGGTAAAGAAAGACCGGGCCTTCTGTTTTGGAGGGGGTCTCCGCTTAGTCCTTTTTCCAAAGATCTCATCTTCAGTTACGATCAACAGGGAGGCATCGGGAGATAGAAAACCGGAAGAGGCATTTCCAGAGGTAACCAGCACCGGCAAGATTTGGCGATCCCCGGAGGACATGATAAACGGCATCATTTCCTCCGGTCTCTTAATGGATGCCGGCACATGATACTCCCCAAGGATATCCCGGAACCGCTCTGCCTGCCCCTCTGTTGGAGAAACAAGCAGGACCGTAAAGGATTCTCGAAGGATATCTAAAGTCCCGGCAACAGCCTGTAAGGGTGAAGGATCCCGGATGGCCTCTAAAAAAACATCAGAGGCTGATTTGATGGCAACATTGCAGGAACCCTCCAGTGACAAGGGATCCATCTCGATTCTTGATTTAAGGGCACTGCAAGACTGTAGTGCCTCCTCTGCAGAGATGTATATCTCATGCGGTTCTGACACACCTTCCCTCTGCGAGGAAACCTCTGTATAGGTGTTCCAGATCTGATTCCAGTACTCTGCGGCATTTTGTGAAATCTCTTTAATTTCATCCAATACGATAATGGCCCCCTCCGGGACATAATCAAACAGGGAAGTTTGCGGAGAAGAAACCTCCCTGGCCGGCAGAATCATGGTAGAATCCCTGCGGGTCACGGACCGCTGCGTTTCCAGATCAAAGGTACGAATGGACTCTATGACATCCTCAAAGAACTCGATACGCACCGGGGAATCCTCTCCAGGAGAAAAAAGGTCTACAATGCCCCCGCGGGGACAGAAAGTGCCCCGTGCCGTGACGATATCAGCAGGTTCAAAGCCAATGCTCACCAAATGAGAGAGGAGAGAATCTCTCTCTATCTGCATTCCTGTGTGAACCTTCAACAGGCCCTCGATCAGCCGATCGATGGACATGGGCCGCTGCATGAGAGAATGGACAGGGATAATAAACACCCCGCTCTCACCGTCCAATAAAGCCCGGCAGGAAATCATCCTTTCATGGATAATACCGGCGTGAGGGGGGATGGCATCGTATGGGAGTATTTCCCAGAAGGGAAAGGAGAAGACAGGGGGAGGGGGTGTAAACCAGGATGAAAAAAAACGCAGGTCTGTCAGTAATAATTCTGCCGCTTCTTCCGTGGGCGTGATGACAAAAATAGTCCGCCCTGTCTTTTTGAACAGGAAAGAGAGGAATAAGGCCCTGGCAGAACCCCACAATCCACCAATCTGCGAGAGCCGCTGGTTTGCCGCAATTTTTTCAACTACATCAGAGAAGGGATACATCTGGAGTTATAGCTTACCGTATCTTGTAACAATATCCTCGATAATTCTTGATGATGAGGCCCCTTCAATAAAGGGTATGGTATGCACCTCCCCACCGTAAGATTCCACAATATCCCTGCCAACAATATTCTCAAGGGACCAGTCGCCCCCTTTTACCAGGATGTCCGGTTTGACCGCGGCAATCGTGTTATAGGGATCAGGTTCATCAAACAGAACGACATAGTCAACAAAACGGAGAGAAGAGAGGACCTCTGCCCGCTCCCTTTCCGGTACGATGGGACGCTTGTCCCCTTTGATCCTTTTTACAGAGGCATCACTGTTTAATCCTACGATGAGGATATCCCCAAGCGCCCTGGCGCTTTTCAGATACCGGACGTGGCCGACGTGGAGGATATCAAAACAACCATTTGTAAAGACGATCCGCCTTCCGGCCTGTTTTAACCCGGCAACCATGGGGACTAATTCCGGCAGTGAGACTATCATGGTCTGTGACAGAACCTTATTTCCTTGGCTTTTTCTCAGCCCTGCGGGCCTTGTAGGTATGTTCTCTCTTTAACATGTCCTTGAATTTTTTTACCTCTCTTAACAGTTCGTCAAAGGCGGCATTCACGGCATTAAAGGCATCAAATCCCTTCTCCTTTGCCCGGAGGGTCTTCCGGGGGATGGCCAGGGTGAGGGAGGCATAATATTCCTCCCGGCGCGCATGTTTTTCAAGGGCAATATCCAGCTTAACGGCATCGTCATCAAAGGTCGGTAAAAGGTCCTGGACCTTTTGTATCTTTTTTTCGAGATGCTGTTCTACCTGTGGCATGGGCTCCAGATTTTTGTAGAGTACGTTGTAGATCATTTCTAATCCTCCTGTTCTTTAATGGCTTCTTCAAATCCCGAAAGGAACATTTCTGCGATCTGCTCCCGCATCGTGGACTCTCTCCTGTCACCAAACCGGGCATAAAAATTTTTCAACGGGATAACGGCCTTGGCCATATGGCTATGCCCCCCCGCACTCCCCAAGTCGCCAAAGGCCCTTTTTACAATAATCCCGGCGCTTCGCACATACCCCACATTGCGGACAGAGATGACCAGGTTCCCCTTAAAGATTCCGGACACCACGGCCCACTCTACACCCTCTACCTGAAGGGAGAAATCGGCAAAATGGGGGATGACATCCTCCCGCCTTACCCGCCCAAGGTGGGAGAATAAGATGTTGTTTACAATCCTCCTTTTTTTAAGGGCGTTACTAAAGGAATCAATGTCTTCAGGGTGCACCTCCGGACGCTCTATCCGCCGGAGTATATTGGTGTTGGCAAGGGGATAGAGATAGGAGAAGGCCTCTATATCTGCCGGGTCCACTCCCCGCCCCAGTAAAAGGGTATCGCTCTTAATGCCGTAGAGGAGGGCTGTGGCAAGCCGCTGCGAGATATTGAAATCAACAGCCTGCAGGTACTCTGTCAGGATAGTAGAAGTTGCTCCGTAGGTGGCCCGGATGTCTTTTATTTTGGCCTGATATCCTGGTTTTTCCGGATGGTGGTCAATGAGCACGTCTACAGGAGGAACAGTCTGGCTGAGAACATCCCCAAGATGCGGCGGCTGGACGTCTAACATACATAACCCGTCGTATTTGGCAAAAACCTCCGGTCCGATCTTATCTACCTGGATATCAAGCAGCCGCAGCATCGCCAGATTTTCAGGCCGTGTCACCTCTCCAAAGGACACAATGTGGGCGGTCGTCCTGTTACGGCCAATCAGGTGGCGAAAGGCAAGTGCGCTTGCGATGGCATCAGGATCAGGATCAGCCTGGATGAGAAGGAGAATCTTGTCCTTGTCTTCAAAGAGTTCCTTAATGTACTGAACCCGCCTTTTTGTAAAGGCCTGTTCGATCTTAGGCAGACAGATATCTGTAAAGATAGAAGAGGGTTTGACTAATTTTGCGCTGAGTTGTTCAGGAAGGACTAAACCATTTTCCTCAATGATCAGGACAGGCTGATAGGGATGATAACGCGCAACACTCTTCAGGATATTGGATAATATACCCTGCTTCTTGATTGAGACAATCAGGCAGGTGTCAGGTTCTAAGTACAGACCTTTGATAAGCTTCTCCCGTTCCTCGCGGTCCTCGGTAAAGGAGACTATCTTTGCAGGGACCCCAAGAGCGCACAACCTGTCGTAGAGGCCCTTTTGATCCACAAAGAACTGGATAGAATCCTTTTTGGAAGAAAGGGTTTTTAACAGCAGAAGAAAATAGGGGAGTTCATCCTGGCAGAGGATAACATATCTCATTGTTTTCTGGTTCTCCCCTTTTGATGCACATGGGCTCTCCCTGGCCCGTGGAGTTTGAAGGCCTTTTTATTGAACTCTAACGCCTTCTTATATTCACCACATTTTATATAAATATTCCCCATGCTCAGGTAGTCTAACTCCATACCCTTCCGGATGCCGAGTTTTGTATGGAGGGCAAGCGCCTTGGTAAGAAATTGCAGTCCTCGCTTATTATCTCCCTGATTGCTGTAGACGGTTCCTATCTGCGCACAGGCATTCCCTATCCCCAGCTTGTTTCCCATCCTCTTGTGAATCTCTAAGGAGTTGAAAAGGAAATCGAGGGCCTTTTTATATTCACCGCGGCTGTTGTAGATATTTCCAAGACTCGCCTGGATATTGGCAAGGGCCCCCTGTGAGCCTGATTTGTTCCCGATCCCCTTAAATATATCCAGGGCCATTTCCTGATATTTTAATGCCGTCTCAAAATCCCGCTTACTGCTGTAAATATTTCCTATATTTGCAAATACATTACCCTCGCCGAGTTTATTTCCAACACCATGATGCATGCGGCGCGCCTTTTGATGAAATTCAAGGGCCTTTTCATAATCCCCCTGATGACAATAAGTATTCCCGATGTTTGTATAGACGCTCCCAATGCCTATAAGGTTATTAAGCTCTTCGTGGATCTTCAGTGATTTATGATGAGATTCCAGCGCCTTGCGGTACATCCCCTTATGTCCGTAGATATTTCCGATATTGGAGTAGTCACTCCCTTCACCCAAGGGGTTTTTCAAGGCCCGATGGATCTTCAGGGCCTTTCTGAAGTACTCTAACGCCTTATCGTATCGGTTCACCTCGGCATAGATCGTTCCGATATTGGCGTAGTCATTTCCCTCACCCAGCCTGTGACCCAGGCTTGCATGAATACGCAGGGCCTTTTCATAATAGCGTATCGCATTCTTATGATCCGCCTGTATGTTATAGATATTCCCGATATTGGTATAGTCGTTCCCCTCCCATATCCGATTGTGAAGCCGCCGGTGAGTGGAGAGCGCCTTTTTGTGGTATTCTAAGGCGGTCGTGTAATCCCCCTTTTTACTCAGAACATTCCCGATATTGGCACAGAGGGTCCCCTCTCCAAGCCGATATTGCTTCTCTTGATAGATCTCTAAGGCCTTGTGATAATACTCCATGGCCTTTTTAAAATCTCCTTGGAACTTATAGAGAATGCCAAAGCTGTTATAGTCATGTCCTACCTCCAGTCTTTCACCGACCCCCTTGTGGATCTGTAAGGCCTTTTTAAAAAGGGCCATGGCCTCATCAGTCTTTCCTTGTATCGCATGGATAGTACCCACGTTGTTGTACACGCAACCCTCTTCCAACCGGTGTGCCTTTTTCTTAAAAATGGTTAAGGCATCCCCGAAGCACTTGAATGCCTCGGTATATTTCCCCTTTTTGGAGTAAATAGAACCTATCCTTCGCAGGGATTTTCCATACCCGATATCATATCCCGCAGACTGGGCCTCTTTAAGGGCCTGTTTGTAGAGGTCTAAGGCAACAGAATATTTGCTCTGGGTGTCTGCTATTTTTCCCGACAGGAGGGTGATCTCTGACAAGACGTCTTTCTCACCTTGACTATCAGAGGCAATATGGTGAAGATGGGAAGAGGCCTTTTTGTATTCACCCCGGTTTATGGCAGAATCTATTTCTTTAAGCCGTTTTTCTACAGAATCGTTCATTGTAAGCATGGAATTATAGCACAGATTAATGGATAATTTCTATGGCAACCTTTGGATGCCCTTTAAGACCGGAAGAGAGGCCGATATGGCCATCATCCCCCATGATAATCCCCTCCACCTCAGGCAGGGATTCCAGGAGCTTAAACCCCTTTTCAGGTTCCATTGCAAAGATCGCCGTGGAGATAGCGTCCGCCGTAGTCGAATCCTTTGCAATGACGGAGACACTCTGGTTCCCGCGGCTTGGGTGCAGGGTATCCGGGGAGAGGACATGATGATACCGGATGCCATTTTTCATAAAGAAGCGTTCATAATCTCCTGAGGTGGAGATCGCCATATCTGAAAGGTGTACCTGTGCCATGATCCCCTCTTTTTTCCGGGGGTGTTTGATCCCTATATTCCATGTACTCCCATCCGGCCTTTTGCCGAAGACCCTCAGATCTCCTGCAACGGCAATGATACCCGATCTTATTCCGTGTCTTAGCAAGACATTATAGGCATAATCTGCGGCAAACCCCTTCCCGATCCCCCCCAGATTGATCCTCATCCCCCTCTCTTTAAGGAAAATGGTGTCTGCTGTATCGTCCACAAGGATATTTTTCAGGTCTATCAAAGGCCGTATGGCCTCTAATTCCTGATCAGACGGGATCCTGTCGGACTCTGTCACATTCCACAGGTCTATGGCTGGTCCGAGGGCTATATTAAACGCCCCTCCGGACAGGTGAGCGAATTCGAGCGCCTTTTTGACAACAAGGATCAGGTCTTTGTGTACCTTTACCGGAGAAAGCCATGCAGCGGCATTGACCCTGGATATATCGGAGGAAGGTATATAAGTGCTCATGATTTCTTCAAGACGCCGGATTTCTTTAAATGCGGCGGTCATGGCCTCTTCCGCCCTTTCTTCATCCTGTGCAACGACCGTAATCTCCACGACAGTCCCCATGAGCATCTGCGATCTCTTATAGATATGAACCGATGGGGTGCAGGCATGGGCAAACATGATGACCAGTAAAAGGATAGGCAGAGATTTTGAAAATCGCATCCCCTATAGCTCCCGTTTGTATGAAAGGGTGGCGATGGAGAGTGTCACACCGGCAAAGATGGCGAGAAAGAGGATATCCCCCTCGATGCCCCTGAGACTCTCTCCTTTAAAAAGGATCGTTCTGAGGGCATGGACAGAGTATCTCTCGGGGTTTACCTTCGCGAAGGCCTTCAGCCAGCCCGGGAAACTTTCAACAGGATAAATGGCGCCGCTTGGAAAGAAGAAGATGACATTTAAAAAGCCACCGAGCACCCCGACAATCCTCGGATGGTTTGCCCGTCCAAGGATCACAAACATCATCCCGATGAGTCCCAGCGTAGACAGGATGATGATCAGGACGGCAGAGAGCAGGGCATAAAGAGAAAGGGTGTTCCAGATATAAATCCCGGATATGAAGGTGGCCAGAAACAGGACCAGGATTGCAATAATGGTGGTGATGATAACGCCGCTGAGGACAAGCCCTAAGACAATGTCCGTCTTGGAAAGAGGGGTCAGGAGGTAGCTTTCGTCAATACCCAGGAATTTATCCATGACCGTGTTGAACGCCCCTGTAGTCATGGCGCCGAGAAAGATGGCCATGATGATCACACCGGGGATCAGTGTCTGATCATAATCCACCCTTTTATACAGCTCGATATCCCTTACAATGACCCGTTCGTCCCGCTCTCTGACAGGGATGAACTCGGATTCTATATTGGCCATGGCAGAGACGATGATGGCCCTCAACGTCCTGGCAGAAATGGTCTCCGTATTGTCGAGGAAAAGACCCGTATCTCCTCCCTGTCCCCATGTCATCTTCCTGCTGAAATCCTGCGGGAGTATCAAAGCCCCCTTATATCTCCCATCCCTTACCCCTGCTAAGGCCTTGCCCTGATCGGTTTCCTTAAATATGCGGATGGTACCCGCCCCCTCTTCAATGGCATGGAGAAGCTCCACTGCACGGGAGGCGTAGGGTCCATTGTCTAAGTTTACGATGACTAAAGAGAGATTTTTTAACTCCCCCTGAAAGGAGTTTCCCAGGATTAAAAGATAGAGGAGGGGCATAAGCACACTCGAGAGGATCACCAGGGGATTTCTTGTAAACCTCCGAAGGTCCCTCTCTACAACGGCAAGTAATTGGGTCATGTTGTTAATTGGGGTGTTTCATTCAGCAATATCGCTGAATTTTGTACGCCACTCCCTGTGGGCCTGGGTCAGGACATCAAAAAACTTGTCAACTTCACTCTTGTTTTCGGAAATCCATTGAGCGATATTTCTCCAGGGTCTGTTCATAGCGTCCTGATGGCCAGTCCCTGCCTCAGATGCCTTTTTTATTTCACGCATGGTGAGTTCTATCGCGTAATATTGTTTTGAGGCCGGTCCTGGATAAGAGGTCTTCCTGATATCCTTTATATCCACAAACATCATGGAATAGGGTTGCTTCTTATTATTCCCATCCTTCTGGCAGGTTACCCCTGCATCTGAGATCTTACAGCTTTCCTGTCCCCCGCGGGTTGACAGATAAAATGTCCCGTAGTTTTTGCCCGCTTTCTTCGACTCTTCTATCCTTTTCTGGCGCTCTATCTCTAACCTGCGTTTTGTTTCTTCCTCTTTGATCCTCATCAGTTCTATCTGTTGCATCTCTTTCCGTTCTTCGTCAATTTCCGTCCCGGTGAGGTGAAACGGTTCTTCCGAGTATTCTAATTCCATACCGTCATAACGGTTTCCAGAGAGGCGGCACTTCTGGAGGATACTGCCACACAAACTGCGCCTGCTTAAACTTCATACCCATATTCATCTCTTTGATCTCTGTAATCTTAACCCGTATATCCGCATTCTGGGATGAGATTAAAAAGTCTTTGGTTCCGGTGCGTTTTAAGGACTTTAATTTCGATGCAGTGGCCCGGGCTGTTAGATTGCCATCCGCATCCCACATCCCCTGTGCCAAGCCTTTCTCAAATCCCCCCTTTTGCAGGCGGAAGGTAAACCTGGCCTCTTCTTTTATGATGTGATTGTAGATTTCCCGTTCAGCGATCGCAGGGTCAATATCCTTATACCCGGCAAATGAGACCGGCGTCCAGAAAAGAGACAAAGCCGTAAACAGTGCAAGGAAGTAAATCATCCCCGGAAACCTCCTTTAGCTTTTTCACATGAAAATACCAAAGCTGTCATTCTGAGCGAAGCGAAGAATCTGACACTTCAGACCCTTTGCCTCCGGCTCAGGGTGACATTTTCATGATTCTTTGCGAGCTTTAGCTCATAGATATTTCATTAGACAACCTCGCCTAAAATAGCAACAGGATATTTTTTTGTCAAATGGGGACACAATTTACTTGCAATTTTGCATTTGAACTGCAAAATTGCAAGTATGCCAAATCCTTTCCAGAATTTCCTCAGGGCATTGGCGGCGAGGAGCGCTCAACTTCTTGATCTTTCTGACTTCTCGCGTGACCTTTCTCCGCCCGGCCATGGCGATGATCCGGTAAAAGATTTATAGAAAAAATAAGCCTGTTAATATAGAATAATACAAAACGCTAAAAAAAAGAAACAGGGACTTACTCGGGATATTGGGGTCGTAACGATGAAGACAGTAGAACTATTGAAGAGACGTGAACGGGAA
The DNA here is from genome assembly GCA_016214375.1 of Nitrospirota bacterium. Taxonomy (GTDB): domain Bacteria; phylum Nitrospirota; class 9FT-COMBO-42-15; order HDB-SIOI813; family HDB-SIOI813; genus JACRHF01. The sequence goes on from JACROQ010000102.1 coordinate 11,905, forward strand.
ATCAAGGAAAGGTTTGGTGTAAAAAAGATCGGGATATTCGGTTCCCATGTGAGGGGTGAGGAAAGAACTGACAGTGATGTAGACGTTTTGGTTGAGTTCAGGGAGGGATATGCAACATTTGATAACTTCATGGAACTCAAGTTCCTTCTTGAAGAACTGTTTACCAGGTCAGTTGATATGGTAACTGTAGATGCACTCCGGCCACGGCTAAGAGAGGCAATCCTGCAAGAGGTCAGTTATGTATAGGGATTATGTGCTGTATCTTAATGTAAAAAGTCCATTTTAGTGCCATTCCCCCTATACACCTATCAAAAGGTTTCTATAATAGCGGGCCCCCCGGCTTTGTTGCTCTTTTTATGGAAAGATCACCGGCTTTGAGGCCCTGAGCCCCGTTCCAAATCATCCCCCCCTTTAGAAAAGAGGGGCAAGGGGGGATTTGATTCTCCCGAATCCATAGCTACCTAGCTCGTCTCCATTAATCCACGCGATCTATCTATCCACAAACCCCCTGGACTTGGCGATGACCTCAAGATGGGATGAGGGAGGGACTGTAGGGTTTATCCTCTCCTGTATAACGCTCTCCCTCGTTTAGTTCTCAGCTTACGCTCCATCCGGTCTCGCTCGGAAAGATCGTGGGGAATCCGTCCTCGGGGCGGTGGGGAGGATGCCTCCACCTGCCGCTGCTTCCAGTCTTTCTGCGGGGCGATCAAACATTCTTTTGTGCCTTCTCTACCATCGGATGGAGCTGGTTGATATCATTCTCCTGCGTGGTCAGTTCTGCCGCCATGATGATCTGTCCTTCCCCAACCACGGCTTGCCCGTTGTATCCCTGTACATAACCGCTCCGGGTCTTCATGATCCGGCTGTCCGGATCCGTGGGGTTTGCCTTGGCCTCCGCCGCGGGTTCCCCCGTCGGCTCGTGGGGCTTTCTCCCTCGCTTCTTCCGGCCAGTCTCGGATTCCTCGGCTTCCCGCGCTTCGATCTTCTCTTGCTGCTGGGCGGCCGCCACTTTGGCCTCTTCTTCCAGCCGCTGCTTACATTCCTGGAGTCTTCTCAGCCGGCTCCGGCGCTCTCGTAACTCCTCAGGCAACTCGTCTCCTCGTTTGTCCTTGCCGTAGAAATTGTCTTCTTCCCGATCTGTCCTCCCAGCCTCCGTCAGCATCTTCTTAACTTCTTTCTCGATATGCTCATAAGTACGGTTGGCTTCCAGTGCGGCGTTGGCAGCGATCTTCGTCCCGTCCAATGCTACAACCCCCACCTTCACCAGTCCGGCTTTGGCACACAGCTTGAGAATATCCAAAAAGATCGCTTCCAGCTCCTTCCCGTTCTCCTGCCGGAATCGGGCAATGGGACTATGGTCAGGCACTTGATTGGCTGCGATGACCTTGAACCCGATGTCCCGTTCGCACAACCGCTCGATCTGACGGGACGACCGGATCCCGACACTGTACGCATACAGCAAAAGGGCGGTCATCATGGACGGATCAAAGGCCACTTGCCCCCGTCCATCGGGGCGGTACTTCCAATAAAAAGCCTTTAAGTCCATTTGGGCCACCGCATCAATGATGAACCAAGCCAAGTCTCCTTCCGGCACCCATTCCCGAATGCTCGGCGGCATCAAGTAGATTTGATCCCGATCGTATTCCTTGAAATTGTAGGCCATCTCCCTCCTCCTTACCCGTGATGACCCATACTATCAGCTCCTTATTCTATTGCAAGGGATTTGTGCAACAGACTCT
>JACROQ010000103.1 GCA_016214375.1 Nitrospirota bacterium
CGGCCTTGGGGATCCTTCCGGATATACCCGAGTGGGACGAGCACATCTTGCTGAAGAATGAGAAGGAGACGATCGGTTTCTACATCACAGGGCATCCCCTTGCCGGATATGAGTCGAAGATAAGAAAACACACCGCTATAACCACAAAGGTCCTGGGAGATTTAGACGATGGAAAAGAGGTGACGATCTGTGGTATTATTACGGATATTCGCCCTGCGCTCACCAAGAAAGGGGATAAGATGGCATACCTGCGGATAGAGGATCTGGATGGAAGTGTCGAGGTCATTGTATTTCCGGATCTCTACAAGGCATCCTCTGAACTCCTGGCAGAAGACAGGCTTGTGATCATCACCGGCGCCATCAACAAGAACGATGCCGGCAGTAAGATCAAGGGGGGCAGGATTCAGGACCTTGTGACCGCGCCGGAAACTCTGCACACCCAGATGGACATCAGACTCCACTCCTTAGGACTGACAGCGGAGGATATAAAGAACCTCAAGGGGATATTGGAGGAACACAGAGGGAAGTGTCCTGTATTCCTCCACCTGATTACGAATCAGAAGGAGTATGTCGTGGCGCTGGACAACAGCCTCCGGATAACCCCTTCCGATAAACTATCGGCCTCTATCGAAGACAGGTTCGGTAAACATACAGTCGTTTTTAACTAACGTGATCTAAAGATGTCTAAGGAACTGCTCGATTTTGAAAAACCATTAATTGAGATCGAAGAGAAGATAGAGAAGCTCCGCAGCTATGTCCAGATCGAGGACCCGCGTATCCATGCGGAGATAGAAAAGCTGACCAAGCGCTCTCTAATCCTCCTCGACCGCATCTATTCAAAGCTGACCCCCTGGCAGAAGACCCAGGTGGCAAGACATTCCGGCAGACCTACGACGCTGGACTATATTGACAGCCTCATAGAAAATTTTGTGGAGCTGCACGGGGACAGACACTTTGCCGATGACCCTTCAATCATCGGAGGTATAGGACGATTCGAAGGCAGGCCGGTCGTGGTCATTGGACATCAAAAAGGGAGGGGGACGAAGGACAAGATCTACAGAAACTTTGGCATGCCCAACCCGGAGGGATACCGGAAGGCCCTCCGCCTGATGCAGCTGGGGACAAGGTTTAAGAGGCCAATCCTGACGTTGATCGATACGCCGGGGGCCTATCCCGGAATCGGGGCGGAAGAGCGGGGACAATCCGTGGCTATCGCCAGAAACCTGTTTGAGATGTGCCGCCTGGAGGTCCCTATTATCGTCTCTGTCATTGGCGAGGGAGGGAGCGGCGGGGCGCTCGCCATTGGCGTCGGGGACCGTATCCTCATGCTGGAACATTCCATCTACTCGGTCATATCCCCTGAGGGGTGTGCGGCGATCCTATGGGAGGAGGGGAACAAGGCCCCTGATGCGGCAGATACCCTGAAGATGACGGCCCAGGACCTGAAGAAACTTGGCGTGATAGATATGATCGTGAAAGAACCTGTCGGAGGGGCCCATAGAAACCCGGCGGCGGCGGCACAAAGTCTGAAGGAGGCGGCGGCCAAGGCATTGAAAGAGATTGAAGGGATACCGGGTGATAAACTTGCTGTCATGCGCTATGAAAAGTTCAGCAAGATGGGGGTGTACAAGGAATAGATTTTATCCCGGTCGAATCGGCCAAATAAAAAAGGCCCTCCCGATGATCTCGCCGGGAGGGCCTTTTTGTTGGAAAGGCAGTACGAAGCTTAATACATCCCGCCCATTCCGCCGCCTGGCGGCATAGAGGGCATCTTGTCTTTCTCTTCCGGTAATTCTGTCACCATCACCTCAGTGGTCAACATGAGCGAGGCGACACTCGCTGCATTCTGAAGGGCGATCCTGGTCACCTTGGTGGGGTCTATGATACCGGCCTTGATCATATCGACATAATCCTCTTTGCCCGCATCAAAACCAAAGCTCCCCTTCTCACGCTTCACCCGCTCGACCACGACAGACCCTTCCACCCCGGCGTTATTGGCAATCTGCCGGATAGGCTCCTCAATGGCCCTCTTGATGATCTCCACGCCAATCTGCTGGTCCCCGTCCATCTTGAGCTTATCGAGTGCGGACAAGGTCCTGAGCAAGGCAACACCGCCGCCCGGGACGATCCCCTCTTCAACCGCAGCCTTGGTCGCATGGAGGGCATCTTCAACCCTGGCCTTCTTTTCCTTCATCTCAGTCTCTGTAGAGGCGCCCACATTGATCACGGCAACCCCGCCTACCAGCTTGGCCAGGCGTTCCTGCAGCTTCTCTCTGTCATAGTCTGAGGTGGTCTCCTCGACCTGTGCCTTGAGCTGCTTCACACGGCCCTGGATCTTGTCATGGGATCCGGCGCCTTCGACAATGGTCGTATTATCCTTATCGATCGTGATGCGTTTGGCCCTGCCAAGGTCCGAGATCTTCACATTCTCCAGCTTAAGACCAAGGTCTTCCGAGATCACCTGTCCGCCTGTCAGGGTGGCTATATCTTCCAGCATAGCCTTCCTCCGGTCCCCGAACCCGGGGGCCTTTACCGCAGAGCAGTTCAACGTCCCTCTGAGCTTGTTGACAACCAGGGTGGCTAAGGCCTCACCTTCCACGTCTTCAGAGATGATCAGGAGCGGCTTACCCATCTTCGCAATCTGCTCCAGGATGGGGAGGAGGTCCTTCATCGAACTGACCTTCTTCTCATAGATGAGGATAAAGACATCTTCAAGGATACACTCCATCCTCTCGGGGTCTGTTACAAAATAGGGCGAGATATACCCGCGGTCAAACTGCATCCCCTCAACTACCTCAAGAGAGGTCGCCATCGTCTTTGCCTCCTCTACCGTGATGACCCCGTCTTTTCCGACCTTTTCCATCGCCTCTGCGATCAGATCCCCGATCGTAGAGTCATTGTTGGCGGATATGGTGCCGATCTGGGCTATCTCAGAGCGGTCGTGGCAGGGCTTGCTCATCTTCTTGATTTCTTCCACGACAACCTCGACCGCCTTATCAATACCACGCTTGATCTCCATCGAACTGGCGCCGGCGGAGACATTCCTTGCACCCTCTCTGAAGATGGCCTGGGCCAGGACCGTGGCCGTCGTGGTCCCGTCTCCGGCGACGTCACTTGTCTTGCTGGCAACCTCCTTCACCAGTTGCGCCCCCATATTCTCCCAGGGGTCCTTAAGCTCGATCTCTTTCGCTACAGTCACCCCGTCTTTGGTAATCATTGGGGCCCCGAATTTTTTATCGATCAAGGCATTACGCCCCTTTGGGCCAAGGGTCGCCTTTACTGCATCGGCCAATTGATTCACCCCGCGCAGTATCGAAGCCCTCGCCTCGTCACCAAAAAGTATCTGCTTTGCCATTCAACATCCCTCCTTTATCTACGTTTCTTTCAGTCTTTCAGATTTAAGATTCCAAATCAGGTCAGTGGCTGAGGATACCCAGAATGTCCTCTTCCTTCAGTATCAAATAGTCAGCCCCATCGATGGTAATCTTAGAGCCTGAATACTTGTCAAAAAGGATGGCATCACCGACCTTGACCTCTTTGACTTCACTGCCAACTGCCTCAACCTTGCCTTTCTGTGGTTTCTCTTTTGCAGTGTCCGGGAGATAAATCCCGCCGGCGGTCTTTTCCCCTTCCTCTGCATAACTCACAAATACCCTCTCTTTTAAAGGCTTAAACTTCAGAGTTGACTTCATTGCTTCTGCCATATTCTTCCCTCCTTTCTCTTGTTTTATTATTTAAAAATGAACTCTAAAATTGATGAACTCGTAAAAAATTGCCAGAAGCACCATTTGTCATTCTGAGCGAAGCGAAGAATCTGATAAAACAAAGGGGATCAGACCCTTCGCTCCGCTCAGGGTGACATCTGCGACTTTTTAGGAGTTCATCAAAATTGAACTCTTGAAATCTCAGAGCGGCGACGTAGTTTAATATAACCACTATTTTAAAACCGGCAAGTCCTCTCCAGTAAAATAACATCCCGCGAATCTATAGTAACAGGTGATGGGCTTGACACGGACATCCGGATCCTATTTAGTCTCCTTCTTCCCTGCGTCAATGAGCTCAACGACGGCCATGTGGGCTGAATCTCCCAGTCTTTGCCTTGTACGAACGATCCGGGTATATCCTCCGGCCCTGTCAAGAAAGCGGGGAGCGATGATATCAAACAGTTTCGTCACCACCGACTCACTCTTGATATAGGAAAGGGCCCGTCTCCTTTCATGCAATCCCCCTCTTTTCCCTATCGTAATGATCCTTTCAGCGATAGGCCTGATGACCTTTGCCTTGGTGACTGTGGTCTCTATCTTGCCATGCTCCAGGAGAGAGGTCACAAGATTTCTCAATAACGCCTTTCTGTGTTTTGTGTCTCTGCCTAATTGTTTGCCGGCCTTTTTGTGTCTCATCCTTATTTACCCTTCACTATCTTTCCGGTTGATATTATCCAGATTTATTCCAAAGGATAATCCCATTAGCGCCAACAGGGCTTTGATCTCATTAAGGGATTTCCTTCCAAAATTCTTTGTCTCCAGCATATCTGTCTCCGTCTTCTGGACGAGATCGGCTATTGTAAATATCTTGGCATTTTTCAGGCAATTGGCAGAGCGTACGGATAATTCCAATTCCTCCACACTTTTGGCCAGATTTTTATTGATCTCTTCATGGCTCTTTTGTTGTATCTCCGGATTTTCAATGATGTCCTCACCCAGGTCCTCTTCCTCCTCTTCGGTGGTATTGAATATGGTCAGATGTTCCCGTAAGATTTTGGAGGCGTGCGAAACAGCCTCCTCGGGTCTTATACTCCCGTCTGTCCAGACCTCCAGCACAAGACGGTCATAATCAGTCTTCCTGCCCACACGGGCATTCTCTATACGGAAGTTTACCCTCTGAACAGGGGTGAATATGGAATCTACAGGAATGACCCCTATGGGCAGCCCCTCTTCTTTATTATATTCCGCAGTAACATAGCTCCTTCCCAGCTTCACCGACATCTCGATGTCCAGTTTGGCATCCTTCTCCAGAGTCGCTATCAAGAGATCCTGGGTCAGCACCTCGATATCCGCGTCATGAATGATGTCTTTGCCCAGTGCAACTCCAGGCCCCTTCTTTTGAAGATAGATCGTCTTTGGCTTTTCTGTGTGCATCTTCAGTCTCAGATTCTTTATATTCAATATGATATCTGTAACATCTTCTTTTACCCCGGGGATGGTAGAAAACTCATGCAGCACCCCCTCTATCTTTATCGAGGTCACTGCAGCGCCGACGATAGAGGAGAGCAAGACCCTCCTGATAGAATTTCCGATGGTTGTGCCAAACCCCCTCTCAAACGGCTCAGCAGTAAACTTCCCATAGGTCTGTGTTGAACTCGTATCCTCAATCTCCAACTGCTTAGGAATCTGAAAATCTTTGGTCTTTACTATCATACGCTCCCCCTCATTATATTAATTATCCCAATAAGTTTTAAAACTTACTTTGAGTAGAGCTCAACAATCAGTTGTTCGTTAACCGGTAATGGTATCTCTTCTCTTGTGGGAAGGCTTGCTATTTTCGATCTGTAATGAGCCATTTCCACCTGTATCCACGAAGGGACAACCTTGTTCCCAATTGCGGCTGCAGCCTCCAGGATCCTGGGATACTCACGTCTGCTCTCCCGCACCTCGATCACATCCCCCTCTTTCACAAGAAAAGACGGCAGGTCCACCTTTCTGCTGTTCACCTGGAAATGACCATGCCGCACCATCTGTCTGGCCTCTGTACGCGATGCGGAAAAACCTGATCTATAGACAACATTATCCAATCTCCTCTCCAGCATCTGAAGCAGGATCTCGCCGGTAACACCCTTCCTCTGGGCCGCCTTCCGGAAATACCCCCTGAACTGTCTTTCCAAGAGACAGTATATACGCTTTACCTTCTGCTTCTCCCTGAGCTGTGTAGAATAGTCTGTTGCCTTGACCCTCTTCCCTGACTGACCATGCTGTCCCGGAGGATATCCCCTCCTCTCAAAGGCGCACTTTTCTGTCAGACACCGGCTCCCTTTAAAAAAGAGTTTCATCCCTTCTCTTCTGCACATCCTGCAAACAGGTCCAATATACCTCGCCAATGAAATCCCTCCCTACACCCTTCTCCTCTTTGGCGGCCTGCAGCCGTTATGAGGAATGGGTGTGACATCCTTTATGGCATTAATCTTTAACCCGGCCGCCTGTAGAGCCCTTATCGCAGACTCTCTCCCTGCCCCCGGACCTTTCACAAAAACATCAATCTGACGCAGGCCGTGTTCCATACACTTCTTGGCCGCGGCCTCTGCCGCCCTCTGTGCAGCGAATGGGGTACTTTTCCGGGATCCCTTAAACCCCTCCGAACCCGAACTGCCCCATGCGATCACATTGCCGCTCATATCCGTAATCGTGACCAGCGTATTGTTGAATGATGCCCGGATATGCGCAATACCCACCTGGATATTCTTTTTTTCCTTCCGCTTTGGTGACTTCTTAGCCATTAATCCACCTCATCCTTTTATTTTTTCTTTCCCCCGATCGAGCGCCTCGGTCCCTTTCGTGTCCTTGCGTTCGTCTTGGTCCGCTGTCCACGCACCGGAAGAGACCTTCTGTGACGCGTCCCCCGGTAGCTTCCGATATCCATCAACCGCTTTATATCCATGGACACCTTGCGTTTGAGGTCCCCTTCTACGGTGTAGTTCTTATCAATAACCTCCCTGATCTTTCCAATCTCGTCATCGGTAAGATCCTTCACCTTTTTATTAAGATCAACGCTGGTCGCCGATAAAATCTTCCGTGCTGTACTACGCCCGATCCCAAAGAGGTACGTCAGACCAACCTCGACCCTCTTATTGCCTGGTAAGTCTACACCTTCGATCCTTGCCAACTTCCCTTCCCCTTTCTACCCACCCTAACCCTGTCTCTGGTTATGGCGTGGATTGTCGCAAATAATACGAAGCACACCCTTTCTTCTGATAATCTTGCACCTAAGACACATCTTTTTCACCGAAGATCGTACTTTCATTGATCCATCCCCTTATTTGATAAACTCGTAAAAAGTCGCCAGATGTCACCCTGAGTGAAGCGAAGGGTCTGATGCCTACGGACATCAAAGAGCAAGCAGATCCTTCGGGCATTCACCCTCAGGATGACACTTCGTGTCAGATTCTTCGCTTCGCTCAGAATGACATCTGGTGCTTCTGGCGACTTTTTACGAGTTCATCCTTATTTGAATCTATAGGTAATTCTTCCTCTGGATAAATCATACGGTGACAACTGTATCGTGACCTTATCCCCGGGCAATATCTTTATAAAGTGCATCCTCATCTTCCCTGAAATGTGGGCCAGCACCTTATGACCATTGTCTAACGTCACCTTAAACATCGCATTGGGCAATGTCTCAATGATCGTTCCCTGTACCTCTATCGATTCTTCTTTTGACATAGCCGCTATTATAGCACAGTTAAAATTAAAGGGCCATTCTTAGTAACGGCCACTGTATGCTCGAAGTGTGCCGAGAGGCTCCTGTCCTTAGTAACAGCCGTCCACCCATTTTCAAGAACAAATAAATCACTCCTGCCGGCATTGACCATAGGCTCTATGGCCAATACCATGCCCTCCCTCAGTTGCGGCCCCTGTCCGGGTTCCCCGAAATTCGGAACCGGCGGATCTTCGTGCAACGACCTCCCAATCCCATGCCCGACAAACTCTCTCACCACAGAGTATCCTGCGCCTTCCACATAGCTCTGTATGGTATGAGCGATGTCTGAAACCCTGTTTCCGATGACGGCAGCGTCTATGGCCTTGTAGAGTGCGGCCTCCGTCGTCTCCATCAGGCGCTTTGCCTGACTGCTGATAGTACCGGCCGGCAGCGTCAAAGCGGCATCGCCATAATAGCCGTCCAGCAGAACGCCAAGGTCTATCCCGGCAATATCCCCTTCTTCCAATACCCTGTCTGAGGGGATACCGTGGACGATCTCCTCATTGACCGAGATGCACAGCGTGTTCGGATACCCCCTGTATCCCTTAAAGGCAGGGATGCCGCCCTTCTTGTGAATAAATTCCTCAGCAATCCTGTCCAATTCTTTTGTCTTAATCCCCGGACGAACCCGCGTCTTTAACTCTTCGATGGCCCCCGCAACAATTTTCCCTGCTGCCCTTATCTTTGCAATCTCCTGGGGGGATTTAAGGATGATCATGGCAGACTACAGCACAAAGGAACATATCCTCGTAAATACATTCTCAATGTCATCATCCGCTTCAATCTTCTTTAACAGACTGCGCTCCGAATAGTAGCTGACCAACGGCTGCGTCTTCTCCTGATACACCTTCAGCCTTTCACGAACCGTCTCTTCCTTATCATCATTCCTCTGGATAAGCCTTCCACCGCAGGAATCACAGACCCCATCCTTTTGGGGCCGGTTAAAATAGATATGGTAGGCGCTCTGGCAACTCTCGCAGCTTCTGCGCCCGCTAATCCGTTTAATGATCTTCTCCTCATTGACTTCAAAATTCAGAACATGGCCAATGGAGGTCCTGATCCCCGTTAATATCCTGTCCAATGCCTGCGCCTGCTGCAGCGTTCTCGGAAATCCATCCAGGATCCAGCCTTTAATGCACTCTTTATCTTTCAATTTCTCTTCCACGATCCCGATGACAACGTCATCCGGAACAAGCTGTCCGCTATCCATATAAGATTTGGCCTTCAAACCAAGCGCTGTCCCCTTCTGCATGGCCTCACGCAGGATATCCCCTGTGGAAATCCTGGGGATTCCGTACTTCTCTGAAAGTTTCTTAGCCTGTGTCCCCTTCCCTGCCCCCGGGGCCCCTAATAAGATTAATCGCATGGCCTCTCTTCCGGAATCTTAGAATGAAGTCCCTTTCATCCGCCCCTTTTTCAAGAAACACTCATAGTGCCTGCTGATCATGTGCGTCTCTATCTGCTGGGAGGTGTCCATGGCCACCACAATAACGATGAGGAGGGAAGTCCCCCCAAAGTAAAACGGGACATGCGCATAGGATATCAACAGTTCAGGCAATATCGCGCTACCTGTCAGATAGACGGCGCCAATAAAGGTAATCCGCGACATTACCTTATAAATATAATCTGAGGTGCGTTGACCGGGCCTCACCCCTGGAATAAACCCGCCATATTTCTTCATATTGTCTGCCATATCTACCGGATTTAAGACGACCGCTGTGTAGAAATAGCAGAAAAATATGATGAGAGTCCCGTAGAGAAAGATATGGGGAAATGAGCCTGGCCCAAGCTGCTTTGCCACGGCCTGAAACCATGGATTTCCTTGTCCTACAAACCCGGCAATGGTTGCCGGAAATGCCAGCAGGGAGGATGCGAATATCGGCGGGATGACGCCTGCCGTATTCAACTTGAGCGGGATATGGGTGCTTTGACCTCCATAAACCTTCCTGCCAACCACCCTTTTTGCATACTGAACAGGGATCTTTCGTCTTGCACTCTCCATATAGACAACCGCAGCCACGACCAAAAAGATCATCACGCCGACGACGATGAGGAGAAAGGGGCCGATCTGACCTGTGTTGAATATCCGGATGGTATTGACGATCGCCTTGGGGATCCCTGAAATGATACCGGCAAAGATGATGACTGAAATGCCATTCCCGATACCCCGTTCGGTGATCTGCTCTCCAAGCCACATGATAAAGATCGTACCGGTGGTAAGGGTCAGGGCTGTCATCACCCGGAAGCGCCAACCCGACGATTGGACAAACATGCCGTTTTGCATCCCCTCAAGTCCTATCGCAATCCCAAAGGACTGGATGATGCTGATCAGTACCGTCCCATACCTCGTATACTGGATAATCTTCCTCCGGCCGCTTTCACCCTCTTTGGCTAAAGCGGCGAGGGTCGGGATGACCACTGTGAGGAGTTGAAGGATAATAGATGCAGAGATGTAGGGCATGATCCCCAGGGCAAATATCGAAAGCTTTGAGAGGGCCCCTCCGGAGAATATATCAAAAAAACCCATGAGGGCGCCGCCCTTCTCTCTCAAAAATTGACTCAGGGCCTCTCCGTTAATTCCGGGTGTAGGGGTATGACCTCCCAGACGGTATATGGCCAGAAGCCCCAAGGTAAAGAGTATCCTGTTCCTTAATTCCTCGATCTTTATTATATTCTTAATACTGGTAACTAACCTGTCCAGCACCTTAAATCACCTCTGCGGTTCCGCCTGCCTGTTTGATTTTTTCTATGGCGCTCCTGCTGAATTTATGCGCCCGTATTGATAAAGGCTTCTGTATCTCCCCCCGGCACAAGACCTTAACCTCTGCCGTCTTGCCGATTAAACCCTTCTCCCGCAGGGTCTCAGGGGTCACAGGATCTCCCTTTTTAAAACACTGATCAATCATGTCGAGATTGACAATCTGATATTCCTTCTTGAAAGGACTCTTAAATCCCCGTTTTGTCATTCTGCGCTGAAGGGGCATCTGACCGCCTTCAAAGCCGGGCCCTTTTCCCCCGCCGCTGCGGGCAAGCTGCCCTTTATGCCCCTTTGTCGATGTCTTTCCATGACCTGAACCGGGACCCCGCCCTACGATCTTACGTCTCTTCCGGGCCCCTTTGGAAGACTTTAATTCATTGAGTTTCATTAGACTCCCTCTTCTACCTTTACAAGGTGTCTTATCTTCCAGACCATCCCCCGGATTGCCGGTGTATCTTCCCGCACTACCGTATGGCCTATCTTCCGGAGACCCAGCCCCCTGATGGACTTTCTCTGTCTTTCCGGCGTCCCTATCTCGCTTTTGATCTGTGTGATTGCGATCTTCTTCATCGTGCATTTTCCCCTGCTGATGCGCCCTCTGCCTTACCTTCCCTCTCCCTGAGCACCGCCTCCGGCACCCGGAGTAACAGGAGGCCTACCACGGTCGCCCTGACCACATTGAAGGGATTACCGCTCCCCAGCGATTTACACAACACATCATGGACCCCGGCAACCTCCATAACAGCCCGGACAGGACCACCGGCGATGACCCCGGTGCCTGAAGAAGCAGGTTTTATAATGATCATCTCAGCCCCAAACCGCCCCATGACCTCATGGGGTACCGTAGAATCCTTGAGAGGGAATCTGATGAGATTCTTTTTGGCGTGATCTGTCGCCTTCCGTATCGCCTCAGGGACTTCCGATGCCTTTCCTTTTCCATAACCGATACACCCATTCGCATCGCCCACGACGACAAGGACACTGAAGCTGAATCGCCGGCCGCCTTTAACCACCTTGGCAACACGATTGATATGGACAACCTTGTCTTTCAGCGTAATCTCATCCGGGTTAATCTTCCTCAAGAATCTCTCCTCTTTTTAAATTCAATGGGGGGACAGATTTTAAATCTGTTCCCTGTTTGCTTAAAATTGCAGACCGCTTTCGCGGGCACCGTCTGCCAACATTTTTATATTGCCTTGATACTTGTAGCCGCCCCGGTCAAAGACTATCTTTGTAATCCCATGCTCAACCGCCCTCTTCCCGATCAGCATACCAATCTGCTTCGAGACCTCGCAGCTCACATTCTTATCGTTAAATCCCTTCTCCATGGAAGAGGCGCTCACCAGTGTCGTCCCTTTCATATCATCAATAATCTGGGCATAGATGTGTTTATTACTCTTAAACACACTCAGCCGGGGACGATCCTGTGTTCCAAGAACCTTTTTCCTTATTCTCTGACGCCGCTTCTCACGTAGATCTATCGTGGACAAAACCTGCCTCCCTGTTTAGTTTACTTCTTCCCTGTCTTCCCTGCCTTCTTGACGATCCTCTCTTCTTTATACTTTATGCCTTTGCCTTTATAGGGCTCCGGCACCCTTAAACTTCGTATCTTCGAGGCGACCTGCCCCACCAGATCCTTGTCAATGCCCTTCAGGGTAATCACCGTCTGTTTGTCTATAGAGGCATCAATACCGGCCGGCAGCGGATAGGTTATCTGGTGCGAAAAACCAAGATTCAGCACAATATTCTTACCCTGAATAAGGGCCTTATACCCTACCCCGCTGATCTCTAAGGTCTTTACAAACCCCTGGGTCACACCCTCGACCATATTGTTGACAAGCGTCCTCGTAAGGCCATGAAGGGCCCCTATCTCTTTCTTGTAAAGGGCCGGCGTGACCATGATTGAATCACCCTCTTTCCTGATATCAATCCCGGTCGAAAAGGTCCTCTGAAGACTTCCCTTGGGCCCCTTAACCGACACACTGCTCCCCTGGATACTGACTTCTACGCCTTTGGGCACTTCAATAGGTTTCTTACCAATCCGTGACATAATCTCTATCCTCGCAATTTAGGGACACTTCCTACGGGCTTACCATACATAACATAAGACTTCGCCGCCGCTCCCTTCCCTCCGCGCCTCTCTATCACTCAACAGACCTTTTGATGTCGAAAGGATGGTAATCCCTATGCCGCCCATGACCTTGGGTATTTCATCCTTTCCCACATAGACCCGGCGCCCCGGCTTACTCACCCTCTTAATGCCTGTCATGATCGGGGTGTCTGTCCTTGCATATTTCAGGGATACGCAGATATTCTTGTGCACCCCCTCGCCGGTCACCTTATAGTCTGTAATAAACCCGTTCTCTTTCAGGATCCTTACGATCTCCACCTTCATCTTAGACAGGGGCATCTCTACTGTTGCATGCCTCTGTTTGCTTGCATTTCTTATCCGGGTTAACGTATCCGCTATCGGGTCTGTCATCGACATTTTCTGATCCCCTTCATTTCTCTTCTTACCAGCTTGATTTGATTACCCCGGGAATGTCCCCTCGCAGGCTTAGTGACCTGAAGCATATACGGCACATCCGGAACTTTCTGAGAAAGGCCCTTGATCGCCCGCAAAGCGGACAACGGTTGTATCCCCTCACCTTAAATTTTGGTTCGATCTTAGCCTTTGCTATTAAAGACTTCTTAGCCACTTTCCCTCCATTTTTACCTTCTATCTAATTCCTGAACGGCATCCCCATGAATTTCAGCAGGGCCTTTCCCTCTTTGTCTGTCCTGGCATTCGTAACGATAGTAATATCAAAGCCATGGATAAACATTACCGTGTCATACTTTATCTCAGGGAAGATGATCTGCTCTTTAAGCCCAAGGGTATAATTTCCCTTCCCATCAAAGGAATTCCCGTTGACCCCTCTGAAATCTCTTATCCTGGGAAGGGCTACACTGATCAACCTGTCAAGGAATTCATACATCCGGTCGCCCCGGAGTGTTACCTTAGACCCTATGGGCATACCTTCACGGAGTTTGAACCCTGCGATGGACTTCCTGGCATTTGTGCCCAGAGGCTTTTGACCTGTGATCTGTCTCATCTCCTCAACTACGGCATCGAGCATTTTGATGTTTTGCACAGCCTCTCCGATCCCTGCATTAATCACGACCTTTTTGATCGACGGCGTCTCCATCGGATTTTTGTAGGAAAACTCACGGACCAGGGCAGGCATCACCTCTCTCAGATAATGATCTTTCAGTCTCGGCATTTTCTTCTCAGTCTTTGTACTTTTGCTTTTTGTCACCATAATCGTGGGAACCTTTTCCTTAATCAATTATTTCTTGGCACTGCTTGCAATAGCGTGCCTTGTTATCATCACCACTCACTTTGAATCCCAACTTTGTCACCTGTTCACATTTGGGACATACGATAGATACGTTGGATACCTGTATGGGCCCCTCCATCTCCAGTATCCCGCCTTCTTTATTCTTGGCCGAAGGCTTCATGTGCTTTTTGATCATATTCAGTTTTTCGATAAGGACATGGGCATGTTCACCGGATGAAAGAACCCTGAGGACATGTCCCCTCTTCCCCCTCTCCTTCCCTGAAATAACCTCTACCGTATCGTTTTTTTTGATCCGTATTCCCATCACACCACCTCAGGCGCAAGAGATATTATTTTCATAAACTTCTTCCATCTTAACTCCCTGGCAACCGGGCCAAAGATCCTGGTCCCGATGGGTTCACCCTGCGCATTAATCAGCACAGCGGCATTCCTGTCAAACCGGATATAAGAACCGTCTTCCCGGCGCAGACTGTCTACCGACCTCACAATAACCGCCTTTGCAACCTGCCCCTTCTTGGCGGTCCCGTCAGGAATGGCCTCTTTGACACTGACGACGATCACATCACCAATACTCGCATAACGCCTGTTGGACCCGCCCATTACCCGGATGCACATGACCTTCTTTGCCCCCGAATTGTCCGCCACATCTAATATTGTCCTTGGCTGAATCATGGATCCCCTATCCCTTCACCTGTATAGATTCCAATATGTCCATCACCTTCCAATGCTTTGTTTTACTCAGCGGCCTCGTCTCTATAATCTTCACCCTATCTCCAACATGGCACCTTTTCTCCTCATCATGGGCCATAAACTTTGTCCGTCTCTTGACCACCTTTCCATATTTGGGATGCCGGTAAAGACTCTCGATCAGCACAGAAACAGTCTTTTCCATCTTGTCACTTATCACCTTGCCGATATATTCTTTTCGCCGATTGTCAGCCATCCATCCTCCAATACCTATTTTTTGATCTGCCGATCCCTTATCACTGTTTTTATCCTGGCGATCTCTTTCCTGACGTGCCTGACACGCATCGGATTCTCAACCCCACCGCTGATGACCTTTTGGAATCTCAGGTTAAACAGCTCTCTCTTCAGTTCCTCTTCGTGCTGATCCAGCTCTTC
Organism: Nitrospirota bacterium; assembly: GCA_016214375.1. Lineage (GTDB taxonomy): Bacteria > Nitrospirota > 9FT-COMBO-42-15 > HDB-SIOI813 > HDB-SIOI813 > JACRHF01. Next base: position 14,692 of record JACROQ010000103.1, read on the forward strand.
CTGAGTGGCATTCCTTATCTCATCCAATGTCATCCTACACCCCGCCTCTGGCAATAAATTTGGTGGCTACCGGCAATTTATGGGCGGCCAGTCTCAGCGCCTCCACGGCTACTTCCCTGGATATTCCGTCCATCTCATAGAGGACCCGGCCCGGCTTCACGACCGCTACCCAGGCCTCGACAGGCCCCTTTCCCTTACCCATCCTCGTTTCAGCAGGTTTTTTAGTAATGGGCTTGTCCGGGAATATACGGATCCATACCCTGCCGCCGCGCTTGACATGCCTGGTAATCGCAATACGCGCCGCCTCTATCTGCCTTGCTGTAATCCGTCCTGGCTCTAAAGTCTTCAGACCAAAGGTGCCAAAATTCAGGTCTGCGCCTCTCGTAGCCTTGCCGTTCATACGTCCCTTGTGACACTTTCTGTACTTTACCTTCTTAGGGGATAACACCTGCCGCCTCCTCTTTGCCCGGAAGTATCTCACCTTTGTATATCCAGACCTTTATCCCGATCTGGCCATACGTTGTCTTTGCCTCTGTGAATCCGTAATCAATATCTGCCCTCAGGGTGTGCAGAGGCACTCTCCCCTCCTTATACCACTCGGACCTTGCAATCTCGGACCCGGCAAGACGCCCGGAACACCGGATCTTTATCCCCTGGGCCCCGAATCTCTGCGCCGCGGCAACGCTCTTTTTCATGGCCCTCCGGAAGGCAATCCTCTTCTCCAACTGGAGCGCGATGTTTTCAGCCACAAGCTGGGCTTCTATCTCAGGTTTTTTGACCTCCATGATATTGATATAGATCTGTTTTCCTGTCAGCGTCTCCAGATCCTTTTTCAGCTTTTCTACTTCAACCCCTTTTCTCCCGATGATGATCCCAGGTCTTGCCGTATAAATATTGACCTTCGCTGTCTGGGCAGAACGCTCTATTTCTATCCGTGAGACGCCGGCATGAAACAACTTCTGTTTCACAAGCTTTCTAACCTTGATGTCCTCGTGCAGCAGCGTCTGGTATTCCCGCTCAGCATACCACTTAGAATTCCAGGATTTTGTATATCCTAATCTGAATCCAATCGGATGAACCTTCTGACCCAATTTTCCTCCTCTCAGTCACCCATCAAATCTGGTTATTGCTGTCCTCTTCCCTTGCTGACCCTGGGGGACAGAACCATGGTAATATGGCTCATACATTTCTTCCTTTGCATCGCCCTCCCCATGGGTCCTGCCTTGAATCGCTTGAGTGCAGGCCCGGGATCGACATAAGCCTGCGACACAACAAGGTCATCGATATCTCCTATATTCTTCTGTTTGGCATTCGCTATCGCAGACCTCAACACCTTCTCTATAATAAAAGAGGCATGCTGCGGTAAGAATTTCAATAGGGTCAGGGCCTCTCCGACATCCTTGCCGCGGACCAGATCAATCACCCGCCTCCCCTTGCGCGGGGCCAGCCTTGCATATCTCAATATCGCCCTTGCTTCCATCTCTCTTTTACCCCTTTTTGATAGCCGTAGCCTTTTCCGTCTTTGCGCCTGAATGAGCCTTAAAAGTCCGGGTCGGAGAAAACTCTCCAAGCTTGTGTCCGACCATGTTCTCGGTAACATAAACCGGGATAAACTTCTTTCCATTGTGCACCGCTATCGTATGGCCTATCATCTCAGGGAATATCGTCGACCGGCGTGACCATGTCTTAATGATCTTCCTATCCCCGCTCTGATTCATGACCTCGATCTTTTTGATGAGGTGTCCATCTATAAAGGGACCTTTCTTTACCGAACGAGCCATCTGACTTATTTCCTCCGTTTCACAATAAACTTGTCTGTGGCCTTATTTTTCCGCGTCTTGTATCCCTTGGTAGGCTTCCCCCACGGGGTGCAAGGATGCCTTCCTCCGGAAGTCTTCCCCTCGCCGCCGCCCAGCGGGTGATCCACAGGGTTCATAGCAACCCCGCGCACATGGGGTCTTTTACCAAGCCATCGCGACTTGCCCGCCTTGCCGATAGAGACATTGATATGATCCAGGTTCCCCACCTGCCCGATGGTAGCCATACATTTTGAATGGACCCTCCTGACCTCCCCGGAACTCATCCTGAGAGTGGCGTAATCCCCCTCTTTTGCCATAAGCTGCACTTGAGCGCCGGCGCTCCGGGCAAGTTGTCCCCCTCTTCCCGGGCGCAGCTCAACATTATGTATCATAATCCCCAGCGGTATATTGCTGATCGGGAGGGTGTTTCCCACCTTAATTTCACTATCAGGCCCCGAGGTTACCGTATGACCCACCTTCAGCCCCTCCGGAGACAGGATGTACCTCTTCTCCCCATCTGCATAATAAAGCAGCGCTATCCTTGCCGACCGGTTTGGATCATACTCGATTGCGGCCACCTTTGCAGGGACGCCTGTCTTATCACGCCTGAAATCGATCAGCCTGTAATGCTGCCTGTGGCCGCCGCCCTTGTGGTCGGCCGTGATCCTTCCATTATTGTTCCTGCCCCCGGTACCTCTCTTCTCGATCAGCAGTGACTTTTCAGGCTTCGTCTTTGTAATCTCTTCAAAGGTGAGGGTCGTCTTCCCTCTTAACCCCGAAGATGTCGGATTATAACTCTTTAACCCCATAGCTTATCCACCCTCGAATATGTCTAACTTCTCCCCTTTTTTCAGGGTAACAATCGCCTTCTTCCTGTTTGGCTTCTTCCCTTCAAATTTGCCCAGCCTCTTCTTCTTGCCTTCCAGATTGATGATATTGACCTTCTCGACCTTCACCTTCAGTGTCCTTTCTACGGCCAGCTTAACCTGATGTTTGTTCGCATAAGGACTGACGATAAACACAACCTTGTTCAGGCCCTCACGAAGGTCCGTACTCCTTTCGGTAATGAGCGGGTGGTATAAGATATCGTGCAGATTGATATTCATGACCACACCTCCATCAACTTTTCAACATCCCCTTTGCTGATCACGAGATTCTTATACCTCAGCAGGTCATAGACGCTAATCTGCCGGATATCCATAATGGTCACATTGGGCAGGTTTCTCAAGCCCCGGTAGAGGGTGTTGTCTTTATTATCGCAAACGACCAGCGCACTCTCGATCACATTCAATGTCCTGAGGACTGATGCGGAATCCCTTGTCTTCCCGCTCTTCCCATCCAGCAGATCAACAATCACAAGGGCGCTATCACTAAGCTTGGAGGATAGCGCCGTATAGAGTGCACGCCTGCTCTTTTTCCGGGTAAGCTGATAGGAATAATCCCTCGGCAACGGACCGAAGATGGTTCCTCCTCCGACCCAGAGTGGAGACCTTATTGAACCGGCCCTTGCCCGGCCGGTGCCTTTCTGTTTCCAAGGTTTTTTACCCCCGCCTCTGACCAGGCCCTTTGTTTTTGTACAGTGGGTCCCCTGTCTTCTGTTATTAAGCTGCATTACAACCGCCTCGTGGAGCAGGCCTGTGTTTACAGGCTGACCAAATATCTTCTCATCCAACTCCATGCTCCCGACTCTGTTGTTGTTCATATCCACGACAGCTACTTCTAACATCTTTTCTCCCTATTCACCCTTTCCGTGACTTCCTTTGACGGCCTTCCTGACAATGACTAAGGAACCCGGGCTCCCCGGTATCGCACCTCGGATGAGAAGGAGGTTGTCCTCTTTCCGGACCCCAACAATCTCTAAATTCTGGACAGTCCTTTTTTTGTCCCCCATATGACCTGGCATCCGCTTATTTTTGCGTACCCTGGATGGATAAGCACTGCTCCCTATAGACCCCGGGGCCCTGTGGAACATGGACCCATGGGTAGCGGGACCTCCGGCGAATTTGTGCCGCTTCATCACCCCCTGAAATCCCTTTCCCTTCGTCACTCCGCTGACATCAATGAGCTCCCCTTCTTTGAATATCTCCACTGTCAATTCCTGGCCTGAGGTCAGCGATGCGGCATCTCCTGCCGTAAATTCCATCAGGTATCTGGCAGGAGAGACCCCGTTCTTTTTAAAATGCCCGAGCACAGGCTTTGTTAAATGCTTTTCTTTCGCATCCTTGAAAGAGATCTGAACCGCATTATACCCGTCCTTTTCTACGGTCTTTTTGAAGACAACCCGGCACGGTCCGGCCTCTACCACGGTTACGGGAATCAGACTGCCATCCGCCCCGAATATCTGCGTCATTCCTACTTTTTTGCCGATCAGTCCATTAACCATGGCTATAACTTAATCTCCACATCCACCCCTGCCGAGATGTCCAGTTTCATCAGGTCATCTGCGGTCTGCGGAGTCGGTTCATATATATCAATCAACCTCTTATGGGTCCTGATCTCAAATTGCTCTCTGGATTTCTTATCCACGTGAGGAGACCTCAACACTGTATATTTATTGATACTGGTAGGAAGAGGTATCGGCCCTGAGACCCGCGCCCCCGACCGTTTTACGGTCTCGACGATCTTGACTGCGGACTCGTCCAGCAGCCTATAGTCGTATCCTTTCAACCTGATCCTTATTTTCTGTCCTACAGCCATTTTTTCCCTCTCTTTATGCCTCTTCTTATTTCTTGCTTCTTGCTTCTGACTTCTTGCTTCTTGCTTCTGACTTCTTGCTTCTGACTTCTGTCTTCTTGCTTCTTGCTTCTTGCTTCTGACTTCTTGCTTCTGACTTCTTGCTTCTTGCTTCTTGCTTCTGACTTCTTGCTTCTGACTTCTTGCTTCTTGCTTCTGACTTACTCTATCACCTTGCTCACCACCCCGGCTCCTACTGTCCTGCCCCCTTCTCTCACTGCAAACCGCAACCCCTCCTCCATCGCAATCGGGGTAATCAAGTCCGCCTCAATCGTAACATTATCTCCCGGCATCACCATCTCCACCCCCTCCGGCAGCTTCGCCACTCCCGTCACATCCGTCGTCCTGAAATAAAACTGCGGCCGGTACCCGTTGAAAAACGGCGTGTGCCGTCCCCCCTCCTCCTTCGTCAATATATACACCTCCGCCTTAAACTTCGTATGCGGCGTGATACTCCCGGGCTTCGCCAACACCATCCCTCGCTCCACATCCTCCTTCTTCGTCCCACGCAGCAGCACCCCAAGATTATCCCCAGCCTGACCCTCATCCAGTACCTTGCGGAACATCTCCACTCCCGTCACTACCGTCTTCTGCGTCGCCCGAATCCCAACAATATCTATCTCCTCCCCCACACGCACCACCCCACGCTCCACACGCCCCGTCACCACCGTCCCACGACCCGAAATGCTGAACACATCCTCAATCGCCATCATGAACGGCTTCTCAATATCACGCTTCGGCATCGGAATATACTCATCCACACCCTTCATCAGCTTCAGGATAGGACCACACTTCGCACACTCCTCCTTCGCACACCCGCACCCCACCGCCTGCAACGCACTCCCCACCGTCACAGGAATCTCATCCCCGGGAAAATTGTACTTGCTCAATAACTCCCGAACCTCCAACTCCACCAAATCCAAAAGCTCCTTGTCATCCACCATGTCCGCCTTGTTCAAAAATACCACAATGTACGGCACCCCAACCTGACGCGCCAGCAAAATGTGCTCCCGCGTCTGTGGCATCGGCCCGTCCGCCGCACTCACCACCAATATCGCCCCGTCCATCTGCGCCGCCCCCGTAATCATGTTCTTCACATAGTCCGCATGACCCGGACAATCGATATGCGCATAATGCCGCGCCTCCGTCTGATACTCTACATGCGAAATGCTGATCGTAATCCCACGCTCCTTCTCCTCAGGCGCCTTGTCAATCTGATCATACGGAATGTAGTCCGCCAATCCCTTCTTGTGCAGCAACATCGTAATCGCCGCCGTCAACGTCGTCTTCCCATGATCTACATGACCTATCGTCCCAATATTGATATGCGGCTTCTTCCTCTCAAACTTCGCCTTCCCCATAGCTAACCCTCCTTAAATTTCTATCCCTTCACCTTTGCCACGATCTGCTCGGAAACACTTCTCGGGACCTCTTCATATCGCGCAAACTGAAGCGTAAAGATGGCGCGGCCCTGAGTCAGGGACCTGAGATCCGTGGCATAACCGAACATCTCTGATAAGGGGACTTCACCCGTAATCACCTGGGCCCCGGACCTTGGCCTGACCCCCTGTATCTTACCTCTCTTGGAGTTGATATCCCCGATCACCTCACCCATATACTCTTCCGGGACAATCACCTCAAGAGCCATGATAGGCTCCAGCAACACCGGGGTTGCCCTCCTGGCCCCATCCTTAAAGGCCATCGATCCCGCTATTTTGAAGGCCATCTCCGAAGAATCCACATCGTGATAAGACCCGTCAAAGAGTCTGATCTTGACATCGACAACCGGATATCCGGCCAGCACTCCGTTGTCCAATGCCTCTCTAATCCCCTTCTCTACCGCCGATATATATTCACGCGGGATAGCCCCGCCCACAATATCGTTCTCAAACTCAAACCCCTCACCCGCCGCCCTGGGCTCAAGCTCAATCCATACATGCCCATATTGTCCGCGCCCGCCTGTCTGCCTGATATATTTACCCTCACTCTCCACCTTGCCCTTGATCGTCTCCCGGTAAGCCACCTGCGGTTTTCCTACGTTGGCCTCCACCTTAAACTCCCGAAGAAGCCTGTCTACGATGATCTCCAGATGCAGCTCCCCCATACCCGATATGATCGTCTGTCCCGTCTCCTCATCCGTCTTCAGTCTGAAGGAGGGGTCCTCCTGCGCCAGCTTCTGCAGAGAGATGGTCATCTTTTCCTGGTCAACCTTGGTCTTGGGCTCTATGGCAATCGCGATTACAGGCTCAGGAAACTCTATACGTTCAAGGATGATCGGGTTTTCCTTATCACACAGGGTGTCCCCGGTCGTGGTATTCTTAAGACCTACCGCAGCGGCAATTTCCCCCGCATACACTGCCTTGATCTCCTCCCTCTTATTCGCGTGCATCTTCAGAAGCCGGCCGACCCTCTCCGTAGTATCCTTTGCGGAATTATAGACATAGGAACCGGAGTTGAGCGTGCCGGAATAGATCCGGAAATAGGTCAACTGCCCCACAAAAGGGTCTGTCATGATCTTGAAGGCCAATGCTGAGAAGGGCTCGTTATCATCAGGATGCCTCTCAATCTCTGCCTCTGTCCTGGGGTTAATCCCCTTTACAGGAGGAAGATCCAAGGGCGAAGGGAGGTAATCAATCACGGCGTCCAACAGCAACTGGACCCCCTTGTTCTTAAAGGCCGACCCGCACAAAACAGGCGTAAGTGTCATCGCAATCGTCCCCTTCCGCAGGGCCGATTTAATCTCTTTTTCGGTAACCGCCTCCCCGGCCAAATACTTTTCCATAATCCCGTCGTCATGATCCGACAACTTCTCGATCATCTTTTCCCGATACTCCTGAGCGAGTTCACGCAGCTCAGAGGGGATCTCATCGACTACATATTTCGCTCCGAGGGTCTCATCATCGAAATAAACAGCCTTCATCGTAATGAGATCCACCGGCCCCCTGAATGTATTCTCAGCCCCGATGGGTAACTGTATCGGAATAGGGTTTGCGCCCAGCCTGTCCACCATAGACTTTACACTTTCAAGGAAATCCGCACCGACCTTATCCATCTTGTTGATAAAGGCGATCCTCGGGACGTGATATTTATCCGCCTGCCTCCAGACCGTTTCAGACTGGGGCTCCACACCCTGTCCCGCATCGAATACGGCCACAGCCCCATCCAGAACCCTGAGAGACCTCTCCACCTCTATAGTA